>NZ_MPRK01000014.1 GCF_002021095.1 Solemya elarraichensis gill symbiont
CGTAACTGGCGCATGTGACCTGCCGGAAGGCGTAGAGATGGTTATGCCTGGCGATAACGTCAAGATGACCGTGAAGCTGATTGCACCGATCGCAATGGAAGATGGTCTGCGTTTCGCGATTCGCGAAGGTGGCCGTACTGTTGGCGCCGGTGTTGTAGCAAAGATTATCGAGTAATAGATATGGCAACAGCAAGTCAGAGAATCCGTATCCGTCTCAAGTCATTTGATCATCGTCTACTTGATCAGTCGGCTAAAGAGATCGTAGAAACGGCAAAACGCACTGGTTCAGTCGTCAAGGGTCCAATCCCTATGCCGACCAAGAAAGAGCGTTACACGATACTGGTATCACCACACGTCAACAAAGACGCTCGTGACCAGTATGAAATCCGCACGCACAAGCGTCTGCTGGAAATCATGGATCCTAGTGACAAGACAGTGGATTCATTGATGAAACTGGATCTGGCCGCTGGCGTTGATGTCCAGATCAAGCTGAACTGAGGAAACGAACATGATTGGTGTTGTAGGACGTAAAGCTGGAATGACACGTGTCTTCACTGAAGACGGCGCGTCTGTGCCAGTCACCGTGATAGAGGTTGCACCTAACCGTGTAACCCAGGTGCGTACCGAAGAGACCGACGGATACCAGGCAATTCAGGTTGCTGTTGGTAGCCGTAAAACATCTCGTGTAACCAAGCCAGAGGCTGGTCACTACGCGAAAGCAGGTGTTGAAGCTGGTCGCAAAATGATGGAATTCCGTCTCGACGATGTCGAGGGTGAAACTCATGAAGTTGGCGGCGAGCTCACTGTCGAGATGTTTGAAGCAGGCCAGAAGGTTGATGTCTGCGGTACTTCGAAAGGTAAGGGTTTTGCAGGTGGCGTCAAGCGTCATAACTTCAAAATGCAGGACGCCACCCATGGTAACTCGCTGGCGCATCGCGCACCGGGTTCAATTGGTCAGTGTCAAACACCTGGTCGCGTATTCAAGGGCAAGAAAATGGCCGGTCACATGGGTAACGTGAAGACTACCGTTCAGAGCCTCGAGGTTGTACGAGTCGATTCAGACCGCAACCTGCTGCTGGTGAAGGGTGCTATTCCCGGTGCTACTGGCGGTAACGTAATCGTGACTCCCGCAGTCAAGTTCGCGAACAAGGGGTGATGACAATGGATGTGAATGTTCAAAACGGTTCTGCCATCCAGGTCTCTGACCAGGTATTTGGCGCCGATTACAACGAATCGCTGATTCACCAGGTCGTCAAGGCATACTTTAATAGTGCCCGTTCCGGTACCAAGGCGCAGAAAAACCGCGCTGCAGTCAGAGGTGGTGGTGCTAAGCCATGGCGTCAGAAAGGTACAGGCCGTGCACGTGCCGGTACCTCGCGCAGCCCTATCTGGCGCTCTGGTGGCGTTACATTTGCTGCACAGCCACGTGAGTTCAGCCAGAAGGTGAATCGCAAGATGTACAAGGGCGCGATGGTTTCCATCCTGTCCGAGTTGTTGCGCCAGGAGCGTCTGATCGTAGTTGACGATTTCAGCCTTTCTGCACCTAAGACCAAAGAATTGGCTGGCAAGCTCAAAGAGCTTGATGCAAAAGATGCACTGATCATTGTTGATGATCTTGATGAGGGCCTGATTCTTGCCGCGCGCAATCTCTATCTGATTGATGTACGCGACAACATGGATGTCGATCCGGCCAGCCTGATCGCATACGACAAGGTTATCGTTACACCAGCAGCACTGAAGAAAATTGAGGAGCGTCTCTCATGAATCAGGAACGCGTAATGAAAGTACTGCTCGCTCCGATTGTTTCAGAGAAGAGCGCAATTGCAGGCGAATCAAACCAGGTCGTTTTCCGTGTAGTAGCGGATGCAACCAAACCGGAAATTCGTGCTGCAGTAGAGAAGATGTTTGAAGTCGACGTTGAGTCAGTTCGCGTGGTTAACCTTAAGGGTAAGACCAAGCGTTTCGGAGCTCGTTTCGGTCGTCGTTCTGACACTCGCAAGGCCTATGTCCGTTTGAAGGAAGGCCAGGAAATCGACTTCATGCCGAGCGCGTGAGCTAGTTAAAGAATAGGCAGATTGCAATCATGGCAGTTCAAAAGTCAAAACCAACATCGCCGGGTCGTCGCTTTGTCGTTCAGGTATCAAATCCTGATCTGCACAAGGGTGCTCCATATGCACCCCTGATCGAGAAGAAAAGCAAGAGCGGCGGACGTAACAACAATGGCCGTATTACCACGCGTCATCGTGGTGGTGGTCACAAGCAGCGTTATCGCGTCATCGATTTCAAGCGCAACTCGAAGGATGGAATTCCAGCCGTCGTTGAGCGTCTTGAGTATGATCCAAACCGCACTGCGAATATCGCACTGCTGAAGTTTGCAGACGGAGCGCGTAGCTACATTATTGCACCGAAAGGGCTCAAGGCTGGCGACAGTGTCGTTTCCGGCAGTGGCGCACCAATTGCAAAGGGCAACTGTTTGCCACTTCGCAATATTCCAATCGGTTCAGTAGTTCACTGTATCGAGATGAAGCCTGGTAAAGGCGCTCAACTCGCTCGCAGTGCTGGTACCTCGGTACAACTGGTCGCCCGTGAAGGCGCACACGCAACACTGAGGCTCCGTTCTGGCGAGATGCGCAGGGTACTTGTTGAGTGCCGTGCTGTTATCGGTGAAGTCAGTAATTCGGAACACAACCTGCGTTCACTCGGCAAGGCCGGTGCGACTCGCTGGCGCGGAGTGCGTCCAACGGTTCGCGGTGTTGCAATGAACCCGGTTGACCACCCACATGGTGGTGGTGAAGGCCGCACATCCGGTGGTCGTCATCCGGTGAGCCCATGGGGCACACCAACCAAGGGATACAAGACGCGCAGTAATAAACGTACAGACAAGATGATTGTACGTCGTCGCGGTCGTAAATAATTGAGGTAGAGTAAAAATGCCACGTTCAGTAAAAAAAGGTCCATTTATCGACCACCACCTTCAGAAGAAGGTGGAGCAGGCTGTGGCCAATAATGATCGCAAGCCGATCAAGACCTGGTCACGTCGCTCAATGGTTTCACCTGACATGGTCGGGTTGACTATTGCGGTCCATAACGGACGCCAGCATGTACCGGTTCTCGTTAACGAGAACATGGTAGGACACAAACTGGGCGAATTCGCACTGACCCGTACATATCGTGGTCACAGTGCGGATAAGAAAGCGAAATAAGGGGATTGATGATGCAAGTTATGGCAAAACACCGGCATGCGCACTTATCAGCCCAGAAGGGACGCCTTGTGGCTGACCAGATTCGCGGACTGCCCGTAGAAGAAGCACTCGACATTTTGGCCTTCAGCAAGAAAAAGGGCGCTGCCCTTGTCAAGAAGGTCCTGGATTCGGCAATTGCAAACGCCGAACACAATGAAGGTGCAGATATTGACGAGCTCAAGGTCGCAGCTGTCTGCGTAGACGAGGGACCGACCATGAAGCGTATTCGTGCACGAGCCAAAGGCCGTGCGACACGTATCCTCAAGCGTACCAGCCACATTACTGTGACTGTGGCGGACGACTAGGGAAGGAAGCAATTATGGGTCAAAAAGTACATCCTACCGGATTGCGTCTCGGAATCGTTGCAGACCATACTTCACGTTGGTATGCAAACTCCAGTGACTATGCAGATCTGCTCAATCAGGACCTCGATGTTCGTGATTTTCTGAAGAAGAAGCTCTCACAAGCTTCTGTCAGCCGTATTCAGATCGATCGTCCGGCAAACAACGCGCACATCACCATTCATACTGCACGTCCTGGCGTGGTTATCGGTAAGAAAGGCGAAGATATCGACAAGCTGCGCGCTGCCGTATCAGCCAAGATGGGTATTCCGGTACACATCAGTATCGAAGAGATCCGCAAGCCGGAACTCGATGCAACCCTGGTTGCTGAAGGTATTGCACAGCAGCTCGAGCGTCGTGTTATGTTCCGCCGCGCAATGAAGCGTTCAGTTCAGACATCCATGCGTCTTGGTGCGCAGGGCGTCAAGATCAACATCGCTGGTCGTCTCAATGGCGCTGAAATTGCTCGTAGTGAATGGTATCGCGAAGGTCGCGTACCTCTTCATACTCTGCGTGCAGATATTGATTATGGCACTGCTGAAGCACAGACAACTTACGGCATCATTGGTATCAAGGTGTGGATCTTCAAAGGTGAAGTCTTTGGTGACCGTCCGCAGTTTGATGATGAGCCGAAGCAGACTAAAGGTCGCGGCAAAGGCCGAGGCAAGAAGGATTAAGTCATGCTACAACCAAAACGTACAAAATTTCGTAAAGTCCAGAAAGGCCGTAACCGTGGTCTCGCCCAGTCAGGCTCTAAAGTCAGCTTTGGCGAGTACGGACTCAAGGCAACTGGCCGTGGCCGTATCACGTCACGACAGATCGAGGCAGCCCGTCGTACGATTACTCGTACAGTAAAACGTGGCGGTAAACTGTATATCCGTGTATTCCCGGATAAGCCGATCACCAAGAAGCCTCTTGAAGTGCGTATGGGTAAAGGTAAGGGTAACGTAGAGTATTGGGTTGCCCAGATCCAGCCAGGACGCATGTTGTATGAAATTGAAGGTGTTACCGAGGAACTGGCACGCGAGGCATTCAAGCTCGCAGCTGCAAAGCTTCCGATAGCAACATCCTTCACCAAGCGGACGATCCTCTGATGAATGCGAACGAACTCCGGAGCAAGACTCCGTCAGAACTGGAAGAGACACTGCAGGAATTGCTCAAGGAGCAGTTCAGCCTGCGTATGCAGCAGGGCACAGGTCAGCTTGCACGTCATCATATGATGGGTGAAGTGCGCAAGAATATTGCACGCGTCAAAACCGTGTTGAACGAAATGCAGTCAGGTGACGCGTCATGAGTGAAGAAAAGACAGTTTCAAACCGTACCCTGACGGGCCGGGTTGTCAGTAACAAGATGGATAAGTCCATCACTGTAGTTGTCGAGCGAAAGGTCAAGCACCCGCTATACGGCAAGTACGTTCGTCGTTCAGGCAAGGTACATGCACACGATGCGAACAATGAGTGTCGCACCGGAGATGTAGTCATGGTTGAACAGTGCCGCCCGCTTTCGAAGAGCAAGCGCTGGCAGTTGGTAGAGATTATCGAAAGGCCTGCACGCGTCTAGTCGCGGCCAGCCATTTTCGATAGAAACAAGAATTATTTGCCTGGAGCAAACAGATGATTCAGATGCAAACAATGCTGGCCGTCGCCGACAATAGCGGTGCTAAACGTGTTCAGTGCATCAAGGTACTGGGTGGTTCGCACCGCCGTTACGCTGCAATTGGTGATGTCATCAAGGTCAGTATCAAGGATGCGATTCCGCGTGGTAAGGTCAAAAAAGGTGACGTGTACAACGCTGTCGTTGTTCGTACCCGTAAAGGTGTGCGTCGTCCGGACGGTTCATTGATCCGTTTTGATGGCAATGCAGCAGTGCTGCTGAACTCGAACCTGCAGCCGATCGGAACCCGTATTTTCGGCCCGGTTACACGTGAACTCCGTAGCGAGCGATTTATGAAAATAATCTCGCTCGCACCTGAAGTGCTTTGAGGTCGCAGTCATGGCAATAAGTAAAATTCGTAAAGGCGATGATGTTGTAGTCCTTGCTGGTAAAGACAAGGGCAAGCGCGGCACCGTTCTCACTGTAGGTGAAGATGGACGTGCAACTGTTGAGAATATCAACATCGCAAAGAAACATGTGAAGCCGAACCCAAACAAGGGGGAAACAGGCGGCATCGTTGATAAAGAGATGCCAATCGATCTTTCAAACCTTGGTCTCTACAACCCGGTCACCGACAAGGCGGACCGTGTAGGTATCAAGTCACTTGAAGACGGTCGCAAGGTTCGATACTTCAAATCCGATGGCGAAGTCGTCGACGTTTAAGGTGATTTAGAGATGGCAAGGTTAAAAAATCATTATCGTGAAGCAGTCGTTCCACAGCTGATGGAGAAATTCCAGTACAGCAGTGTTATGGCAGTTCCACGTATCGAGAAGATCACACTCAACATGGGTGTTGGTGAAGCGTTGGGCGACAAGAAGATCCTCCAGAATGCCAAGGCAGACATGGAGAAGATCGCCGGTCAGCAGGCAGTCGTAACCCTGGCTCGCAAATCAGTTGCTGGTTTCAAGGTTCGCGAAGGTTGGCCGATAGGTTGTAAGGTCACACTGCGCAGTGAGCGTATGTATGAGTTCCTTGATCGCCTGATCAATATCGCAACGCCGCGAATTCGCGATTTCCGTGGACTCAACGGCAAATCATTCGACGGTCGTGGAAACTACTCCATGGGTGTGCGTGAGCAGATCATCTTCCCTGAAATCGATTTCGACAAAGTCGATGCGATTCGCGGAATGGATATCACTATCACCACAACTGCGAAGAATGATGAAGAGGGGCTTGCGCTTCTCGAAGCATTCAACTTCCCATTCAAGTAAGCGGAATAGAGATTAATGGCTAAGAAAAGCATGATTGCCCGTGAAGCAAAGCGGGCGAAAACAGTCGCAAAATTTGCCGCAAAGCGTGCCGCGCTGAAAGCTGTCATCAACAACCCGAACAGTAGTTTTGAGGAAGTTGACGAGGCAGTTCTGAAGCTGCAGAAGCTGCCACGTGATGCAAGCCCGGCCCGTCAGCAACGTCGCTGCCGTGTCACCGGACGTCCACATGGTGTTTACCGCAAGTTCGGCCTGTGCCGCAACAAACTGCGTGAAGCAACAATGCGTGGTGACGTACCAGGTCTGAAAAAGGCCAGCTGGTAAAAAAATGTGTTAACTCCCGCTTGCAGTCGGGGGTTATAACTCTGTATAATGCGCGGCTCCCAAAAGGAACCTCTAAAACAGGTCCCGGGAGTCGTTTATTGATTTTATGGTATCGCGTCGTGAAGACGGCCTGACCGAAGAGGATAACATATGAGTATGTCAGATCCGGTTGCGGATATGCTTACACGCATTCGTAACGCACAAGAGCGCCAGAAAGGCTCTGTGACTATGCCTGCTTCAAAACTGAAGTCGTCAATTGCTACGCTTCTTAAAGATGAAGGCTATGTCTCTGATTCAAATATTTCCGATAACGGCGGAAAGCCCGAGCTGACCATTGAGCTCAAGTACTTCCAGGGCGCGCCTGTTATTGATCTCCTGCAACGTATTAGCCGTCCCGGTTTGCGCATCTATAAGAATAAAGATGAGCTGCCTTCTGTCCGTGGCGGACTCGGTGTTGCAATTATTTCCACATCCAAAGGCATCATGAGTGACCGTTCAGCCCGCAAGGCCGGACACGGTGGCGAAGTCGTTGCCTACGTCGCATAAGGGAGCTAATCATGTCACGTGTTGCAAAAGCACCGATCGCTCTCTCTGGCGCAGATGTCAAAATCGATGGCCAGAATGTCACCGTTAAAGGTGGTAAAGGTCAGTCAGCCTGGACTGTACACCCTGATGTAAGGGTTGCGCTTGAAGATGACGAAATTCGTGTTTCGACCGTCGAAGAAAGCAAGTCGGCATGGGCTCTAGCTGGTACGACCCGCGCTCTGATTAACAATATGGTTGTCGGTTGTACTACCGGTTTCCAGAAGAAACTGACCCTGATTGGTGTCGGTTATCGTACGCAAGCCAAGGGCAAGGTTCTGAACCTCAACCTCGGTTTTTCTCACCCGGTTGATTACCCGGTTCCAGAAGGTATTACCATTGAAACGCCGTCACAGACCGAGATTGTTGTCTCCGGTAGTGACAAGCAGAAGGTAGGCCAGGTAGCCGCAGAAATTCGCGCCTATCGTCCGCCAGAGCCGTACAAGGGTAAAGGCGTTCGCTACGCAGACGAGCACGTCATGCGTAAAGAAGCCAAGAAGAAGTAAGGGGCGAGATAATGGACAAGAAACAGAGCAGAATACGCCGTTCACGCAAGACCCGTGCGAAAATCCGCGAGCTCAACAAGCCGCGCCTGACTATTTTCCGCACACCGCGCCATATTTATGCGCAGGTTATTGCAGCAAACGGTTCCGAAGTCGTTGCAGCCGCTTCTACTACAGAGAAAGCACTCCGCGATTCGATCGAAGGCAGTACCGGTAATGTTGCAGCAGCAGCTAGCGTCGGTAAAACAATTGCTGAACGTGCAAAAAGCGCCGGTGTTGAAACAGTTGCATTTGACCGTGCCGGTTTCAAATACCATGGCCGCGTCAAGGCGCTGGCCGATGCCGCACGTGAAAGCGGACTGGATTTCTAGGGAGAACAGCAATGGCAAATTATAAAGCGCAGCAGGCTGATAACGAAGAGCTGATTGAAAAGCTGGTTGCTGTTAACCGTGTAGCCAAGACCGTAAAAGGTGGACGTATTTTCGGTTTCGCAGTAATCACTGTCGTAGGTGACGGAAAGGGTCGCGTTGGTTTCGGCCAGGGCAAGGCTCGCGAAGTACCGGTAGCGATTCAGAAAGCGATGGAACATGCACGTCGCAACATGCAAAAAGTGAAGCTCAACGGTGACACACTGCAGTATCCGATGAATGGTTATCATGGTGCAGCCAATGTCTTCATGAAGCCTGCATCAGAAGGTACAGGTATTATCGCCGGCGGTGCAATGCGTGCCGTATTCGAGGCGGTTGGCGTTCACAACGTACTCGCCAAATGTGTCGGTACGAATAACCCGATCAATGTTATTCGCGCCACCATGAATGGCCTGGTTAATATGAACGATGCTGAAATGGTTGCTGCCAAGCGTGGCAAGACCGTTGAAGAGATTCTGGGGTAAATACCATGTCTGACAAAAAGATGATGAAAGTTACTCTGACGCGCAGCATGTCAGGTCGCCTCAAGGCGCACCAGGCTTGTGTACGTGGACTTGGTCTGCGTCGTATGCATCAGACCGTAGAGGTTGAAGACACTCCATCCACTCGTGGCATGGCTAACAAAGTGGATTACATGGTTAGAGTCGAGGAGGCTTGAGATGCGTCTGAATACATTGAGCCCTGCAGAGGGTAGTCGCAAGGACCGCAAGCGTGTCGGTCGCGGAATTGGAAGCGGAGATGGAAAGACCTGTGGTCGTGGCCATAAGGGTCAGAAATCACGTTCTGGCGGTTTCAGCAAGATCGGTTTTGAAGGCGGCCAGATGCCGCTGCAGCGTCGCCTGCCAAAGGTGGGTTTCAAATCTCGTAAAGCGAAAATCACCGCTGAACTCACCCTGTCGGAAATCGGCAAGGTTGATGCTGACGTTATTGATATGAAAGCGCTCTACGAGGCAGATATTCTGCCGCACAGCATGAAGCGTGCAAAGGTGATCCTGTCTGGCGAAATCAGCAAGGCTGTTACGCTACAGGGCATCGGTGCAACCAAGGGTGCTCGTGAAGCAATTGAGAAAGCTGGCGGAAAAGTCGAGGCGTAACTGAGCAATGGCAAACCCACAGCTGACAGGCGGACTTGGAGATCTCGGTAAACTGACTGAATTGCGTCAGCGTCTCTTCTTCATGATCGGTGCATTGATCGTCTACAGGATCGGAACATTTGTTCCTGTACCTGGCGTCAATCCGGCAGCCTTGGCTGCACTGTTCAACTCGCAGTCGGGCACTATCCTGGACATGTTCAACATGTTCTCAGGTGGCGCACTTGAGCGTGCCAGTCTGTTTGCACTGGGTATCATGCCTTATATCTCTGCATCGATCATTATGCAGCTGTTGTCAGCCACGGTACCGGCCCTGCAGCAGATCAAGAAAGAGGGTGAGGCAGGCCAGCGCAAAATTACTCAGTACACACGTTACGGAACAGTGGTACTGGCGACTCTTCAGTCAGTTGGTATCGCCATGGCACTTAGAGGTCAGCAGGCAGGCGGAATGGACGTGGTTGTCAACCAAGGCTGGGGCTTCGTACTGATAGCATCAGTTGCACTGGTAACCGGAACCATGTTCCTGATGTGGCTTGGTGAGCAGATTACTGAACGCGGTCTCGGAAACGGAATCTCGATCCTGATCTTCGCCGGTATCGTTGCAGGATTGCCTTCTGCAATTGGCGGTACCCTCGAACTGGTACGTACTGGTGAGATGAACGCACTGATGGTGCTCTTCATTCTCGTCATGGCAATGGCAGTCACTGCTTTCGTCGTATTCGTCGAGCGTGGCCAGCGCCGTATTACTGTTAACTATGCGAAACGCCAGCAAGGTCGCAAGATGTTCGCTGCCCAGAGCAGCCACTTGCCGCTGAAGCTGAATCTGGCAGGTGTAATTCCACCTATTTTTGCATCAAGTATTATCCTCTTCCCTGCAACACTGGGGCAGTGGTTTGGCCAGGGCGAGAGCATGCGCTGGATTCAGGATATCACCGGCACATTGGCGCCTGGTGAGCCCGTGTATACGGCACTCTATGCACTGGCAATTATATTTTTCTGCTTTTTTTACACGGCGATTGTTTTCAATTCCCGTGATACTGCTGACAACCTGAAGCGATCTGGTGCCTTTATTCCGGGTATTCGCCCAGGTGAGCAGACGGCAAATTATATCGATGGTGTAATGTCCCGTCTGACACTGGCTGGTGCAATCTACATCACTGCAGTTTGTCTAATGCCAGAGTTCATGATTGTTGGACTGAATGTACCTTTCTACTTTGGTGGTACTTCGCTGTTGATTATCGTGGTTGTAGTCATGGATTTCATGGCACAGGTACAGGCTCATATGATGTCGCATCAATATGAAGGCCTGATGAAGAAAGCTAATTTCAAGAGTTACGGCGGCGCAGGTCACCTCCGTTAATTCGTTTTAGAGAGAGAGAATCGATCATGAAAGTGAGAGCTTCCGTTAAGAAAATTTGCCGTAACTGCAAGGTTGTTAAGCGTAACGGCGTGGTGCGTGTTATCTGTAAAGATCCACGTCACAAGCAACGCCAAGGCTGATAGCCGAGGTTGATTTTGATGATGAGTCACGATAAGATTGCGCGTTTTCGCGTATTGCGTGAACTAGGTTTGTATCAGGAGCTAATGTAATGGCCCGTATTGCTGGTGTAAATATTCCAGACAGAAAGCATACTGTAATTGCGCTTACGTCAATTTACGGTATTGGACGCACACGTGCGGCGCAGATTTGTGCTGCAGCCGGAGTTGCGGAAGACAGAAAAATTCAGGAACTGACAGATGCGGAAGTAGAAGCACTGCGTACCGAGGTGGCGAAGTTCTCCACTGAAGGCGATCTGCGTCGTGAAGTTTCAATGAACATCAAGCGTTTGATGGATCTCGGTTGTAACCGTGGTATCCGTCATCGTCGTGGGCTGCCGGTACACGGTCAGCGTACTAAAACCAATGCGCGTACCCGTAAGGGCCCGCGTCGTCCGATCAAGAAGTGATCTCTTAGAGAGTTGGAAGCATTATGGCAAAACCGACGCGTACAAAGAAGAAGGTCAAAAAGACAGTAACTGATGGTATTGCACACGTTCACGCGTCGTTCAATAACACCATTATTACTATCAGTGACCGCCAGGGTAACGTCCTCTGCTGGGCAACAGCAGGTGGATCAGGATTCCGTGGCTCGCGTAAAAGTACACCCTTTGCGGCACAGGTTGCAGCAGAGCGTTGTGGTGAGAAAGCAAAAGAATTTGGTATGAAGACCATCGACGTTAATGTCAAGGGTCCAGGCCCAGGTCGTGAATCAGCCGTGCGTGCATTGAATGCACTGGGTTTCAAAGTAACCAGCATTGCTGACGTTACCCCGATCCCGCATAACGGCTGTCGTCCTCCGAAAAAACGTCGCGTTTAATTCAGGTATTCAAGCATGGCAAGATATATCGGTCCAAAATGTAAACTGAGTCGTCGCGAAGGCACTGACCTTGGCCTCAAAAGCCGCGTTCGTGCGCTCGACTCCAAGTGCAACATGGAAAAAGTACCAGGTCAGCATGGCGAGCGTCGCAGCCGTCTGTCTGATTATGGTCTCCAGCTTCGCGAGAAGCAGAAAGTTCGCCGCATCTATGGTGTTATGGAGCGTCAGTTCCGTAACTACTACAAGAAGGCAGATTCTACAAAGGGTGCGACAGGTGAAAACCTGCTGCAACTTCTCGAGCGTCGTCTCGACAATGTTGTCTACCGTATGGGCTTCGGTGCAACCCGCGCAGAAGCACGCCAGCTCGTCAGCCATAAGGCAATCGAGGTTAACGGTGCGCTTGTGAACATTCCTTCATTCCAGGTTAGTCCTGAAGATGTTGTAACTGTTCGTGAAAAAGCGCGTAACCAGGTACGTATTCAGAACTCTATTGCGGTAGCTGAGCAGTATGGTTTCCCAGAGTGGATGGAAGTCGATACCAAGGGTATGTCAGGCGTTTTCAAGCGCTCTCCTGATCGCGTCGACCTGCCAGCTGAGATTACTGAACAGCTGATCGTCGAACTCTACTCCAAGTAAAGTACTAGCTGAGGGCTGCACATGTCGGTTAATGATTTTCTGAAACCTCGTATCGTCAAGATCGATACGGTCACAGATACACATGCGAAAGTCACACTCGAGCCTCTTGAGCGTGGTTTTGGCCATACGCTGGGTAATGCCCTGCGTCGCATTTTGCTTTCATCCATGCCGGGTAGTGCAATTACCGGTGTTGCGATTGAAGGCGTTGAGCATGAATACTCAGGTATTGATGGCATTCAGGAAGATGTTCTCGAGATTCTGCTGAATCTTAAGAATCTTGCTGTAACTCTGCATAATCGTAATGAAGCTGTTCTGACACTTGTGAAAAAAGGTCCGGCAGTCGTTACGGCAGCAGATATTCAGCTCGATCATGATGTCGAGATTGCGAATCCTGATCACATTATTGCCAATATTACCGTTGATAGTGATCTGAAAATGAAGCTCAAGGTTCAGAGTGGACGTGGTTACGAGCCTTCAACGGCACGTGAGTATGACGAGAGCGAGACACAGATTGGCTGGCTCAAGCTTGATGCTACATATGCACCAATTCGTCGTGTTGCCTATTCTGTTGAAGCTGCTCGTGTAGAGCAGCGTACTGACCTCGACAAGCTGATACTCGATCTTGATACTGACGGAACAATTGATCCTGAAGATTCAATTCGCCGTGCAGCGACTATCCTGCAGGATCAGCTCTCTGCATTTGTTCTGCTTGATGCAACAATCAATGCAGAAGCAGAGGAAGAGAAAGAGAAAGAGCCTGAATTTGCTCCGATCCTGCTCAGCCCTGTAGATGATCTCGAGTTGACAGTTCGTTCGGCAAACTGCCTCAAGGCAGAAAGCATCATGTTTATCGGCGACCTGGTACAGCGTACCGAGGTTGAGCTGCTGAAAACTCCGAACCTGGGCAAGAAGTCTCTCACCGAGATCAAGGATGTCCTCGCTTCTCGTGGTCTGAATCTCGGCATGAAACTCGAGAACTGGCCGCCAGAGCAGTTTGAAGACGTGATCAATAACTGATCGTAAAATATTATCCAGTGCCTGTCCGCTGACGGGCCTCAAGTTATTTAGGTAGAAGAAGATGCGTCATCGTAAATCAGGTCGCAAGTTAAACCGTAACAGCAGTCATCGCAAAGCGATGTTCCGCAACATGACATGCTCATTGATCGAACATGAGCTGATCAAAACCACTTTGCCGAAAGCCAAGGAGCTTCGTCGCGTTATTGAGCCAATGATTACCCTGGCCAAGAGTGACAGTGCTTCCAAGCGCCGCCTTGCTTTCAGCCGACTGCGCAGTGATGCAGCTGTTGGTAAGCTTTTTGCTGAGCTGGGTCCTCGTTACCAGGATCGTCCTGGTGGTTACCTGCGCATCCTCAAGGCTGGTTACCGTGAAGGTGACAAGGCTCCAATGGCTTATGTTGAACTCGTTGATCGTGTCATTGTTGAAGCCGACGCCGATATGGTTTCTACGGAAGAAGCAGCAGCATAAGAACTGTTCAGTTTCTGAGCATGAAACAAGCCGGGCATCGCCCGGCTTTTTTATTGGTATGCTTTTTTACAGGGAGATGCTATTTCATTCCTGTTTTAAAGGGTTCTGCCAGTCTGCATCTGATGACGTATCCGCCGAGCTGAAGCTAAAGATATCGACAAGGGTTTCTCCCATGCCTCTTAACTGATACCAGAGAAGCCCAAAAAACTCGTGCATCACGTTACGGCTGCGTACCAGGGCTGACATGGAGGGTAACCAGCTGTTGTAATCGCCCAATTCCGGCATTGACGCCAGCAGCCCCATTGGCAGGGCGGTCGCGTCAATTTTATGTGACTCGAGGCTCCACATCGCGCGCGGCATGTGCCATGCATGTGTGATAACACCAATTTTACCAATCTCCTGCTCTTTGAGTAACTGGCGGAGATATCGGGCGTTATCGTCCGTGGTCCAGCTTTTGTTTTCATGTGAGACATTTTCAACGCCGTATTCCTCTGTGAGAATACGTACTGCGGCTGGTGCATCAGCCTTTCCGCTGCTGACGATAACCGGCAGTTCAGACTGTTTTGCCAGCCATGCTGCATAACGAATTCGTTCAGCAAAGAAAGGACCGATGGCTGTGTTGCCATACTCAACTGATTCACCGTAGTAGCCGCCGCCAAGTACCACCAGTGCCTGGGGTGCATTATCACTCTTTAACAGGGCAGGGTCGGCCGCAGGATACTGGTGTGTTAGTCGGCTGTTCATCCACGCAGAGACATAGGATGTGCTCATCAGGTAGAGCAGCAGCATGCTGATGCCGAGAAGTTGTCTGCCGCTCCTGGTGAATCCGAAGAGTACACCGATGATTCCAAGTGTGATGAGTCCGCTTGGTGGTAAAAATAGAGTTTCAAGTGCGCGGATTAGTTCAAAATTCATAACGGCTGCTATCCATTCTTGTCTAGATGTGAAATTGCCTGTTGATCTGCATGATAGGAGGAGCGTACCATGGGGCCGCTGGCAACATTGGTGAATCCCATAGCCCTGGCATCTTCGGCCAGCTGTTCAAACTCTTCTGGTGTAACGAATCTTTCGACAGCGAGGTGGTCCCTGCTTGGCTGGAGATACTGGCCAATGGTGAGCATGTCGCAATCGTGATCGCGCAACGCCTGCATCACCTCGCGCACCTCATCAAGTTCTTCACCGAGTCCTACCATTAAGCCCGACTTTGTCAGTACATCCGGCTGGCTTTTCTTGTACGCCTTGATGAGTTGCAGCGACCACTCGTAATCAGCGCCCGGACGTGCCTTTTTGTAGAGGCGCGGCACGGTTTCGAGATTGTGATTGAAAACGTCAGGTGGAGCAGCACAGAGGGAATCGAGGGCTGCTTCAAGGCGTCCTCTGAAATCGGGTACAAGGACCTCAATTTTAGTTTGTGGTGATTCCAGCCTTGTTTGTTCAATACAGGAGGTAAAGTGAGCGGCACCTCCGTCACGCAGGTCGTCACGGTCAACCGAGGTGATCACGACATAGTTGAGTTGCATCTCCCTGATTGCCTCGGCCAGCTGGCGTGGTTCATCTGCATTAAGTGGCAGGGGCTTGCCATGGGCAACATCACAGAACGGACACCTGCGCGTACAGATGTCACCCATGATCATGAATGTGGCTGTGCCGTGACTGAAGCATTCACCCAGGTTAGGGCATAGTGCTTCCTCGCATACTGAACTCAGCTTGCGTTTGCGCAGAACCTCCTTGATGCGTTCGGTGCCCTTTCCGGATGGCGCCCTGGCGCGTATCCAGGAAGGTTTACGCAGCAACTCGCCGCTTTTCTCGACCTTGACCGGAATACGTGAAACTTTTTCGGCACCCCGCTGGTGGGTGTCACTGCTTTTACGCGAGGGTGGTGTCAGGTCTTTGCTGTCCATAGTGGCATATTGCGGAAGTCAGGAAATGATAGTGTAACCCAGAAGTTCTGCCAATTCTGA
>NZ_MPRK01000130.1 GCF_002021095.1 Solemya elarraichensis gill symbiont
GTTGATCTCTGCGTCATTCAGCCTTCTCTCAAGCTCGGCATCGATCGATTCGGCCACGAAAAGACTGCTGGAGCCTCCCAGTTGCATCACATCACCGACAAGTGGATGACTGCACCAGCGGCCCAGTTCGACACGTTTCGAGAGGAGTAGATTGAAAAGCATGGAACGCACCGCAGAGAGATTCATGCCTTCTGACTTGCGTCGTGTCTTGCCGCGGGTCAGTACCGGAATTGCGCGTGACAGGTTGCCGTAACCGCGACCGAAGCGCTGTTCACCGAAATAGTTGGGGAAACCGCCGGATTTGATTGCTGCAAGCCGTGTAACCAGGGCATCAACATCAGCATCGAGATCACGAATGCGCAGTTCGAAACGGTTGCCGCGTAACGCACCACGGCGCAGCTTTCTGTTGTTCCGTTTTTTGTCGAGTATTTTAATAGTGTCTGGCAATGCAGAAAGATCAGGATCGGATTTGCCCGGCAAACTGATCGAGAACCACTGCCGGGTCACCGCGTGGCGATCCTTGAGGCCTGCGTAACTGACATTCATCTGCTTGACGTCTGCAAGCTTTGCCAGCATGTCTGCAACATCAGCCGTATTCTCGCCACGTTTTTCGATAAACAGAAAGAGATGTTCACCCTCGCCTGTCAAATCAAACGACAGCTGCTCTTCGACGAAGAAGTCTTCAGGTGTTGAACGCAGGATGCCGCTACCGACCGGGCCGCCATAAGCACAGGCAAGCTGGTTTACCGAGAAATTATCTGCCTGTTGGCGTTCAGGAGTGACAGCAGGCTCTTTCGCAGCAGACTCTGCTTTAGATTCGCCCGGAGTGTCGCCAGGCTTTTCGCTGGGTGAGTGAGTCACTAGTCTTTCAACAGAAGTACGACGGCATGGCAGGCAATGCCTTCTTCGCGGCCGGGAAAGCCCATGCCCTCAGTCGTTGTTGCCTTGATGTTCACCTGGTCTGTATGTATCTCGAGGTCTTCTGCAAGTTTCTCGCGCATGGAATCCAGATAAGGTGCCAGCTTGGGAGCCTGTGCGATTACCGTGATATCGGCATTACTGACAAAGTAATGATTCATGCACAGGTTTTCCTGGATGGTTCTGAGTAAAAAGCGGCTGTCGACATCTTTGAACTGCGTATCACTATCGGGAAAGTGCTTGCCGATGTCACCAAGGGCTGCTGCACCCAGCATGGCGTCACACAGGGCGTGTATCAGTACATCACCATCTGAATGTGCCTTGAGTCCGGTTCTATGTGGAATTGTCACCCCGCCAAGGACAAGTGGACGTGACTGTCCAAAGCGGTGTGCGTCATATCCGTGTCCTATACGCATCAGGAGTCTCCTCTGTGCATCAGAAAATAGTCAGCCAGAGCCAAGTCTGCCGGACGAGTGATCTTGATATTGTCACCCTTTCCCTCAACAAGTCTAGGATGAAATCCAGAAAATTCCATCGCGCTGGCTTCATCGGTGATAGGAAAACCTGCTTCCTGTGCAGTTTGAATCGCCTGGTGCAACTCGCCGAGACGGAACATCTGTGGTGTCAGTGCGTGCCACAGGTGGTCGCGGTCAACACTCTTTTCGATACGGGAATCATCGTTTGAGAGCTTCATGGTATCGCGGACCGGCAAGGCCAGAATGCCGCCATCACCGTGCGAAAGAGAGCTGTCGATCAGCTCGCAAATATCCTCAAGTCGGATACATGGTCGCGCTGCATCGTGAACCAGCACCCAGGATTGCCTGTCAACGCCCATGTTGAGCAGATACTCAAGAGCAGCCATAACGGAGTCGGCCCTTTCATTTCCACCTGCGGTCGTGATGACTTGCGGATGTTTGGAAATAGAGGTTTGCGGCCACCAGCGGTCATCATCACGAATTGCGACCACGGCTTTCTGTAGATCGGGAATCTGCAGCAGGATGTCGAGTGTTTTTTCGATTACAGTTGAATCACACAGTGGTAGATACTGTTTCGGTGTTTCACTCTGCATGCGTGAGCCGATGCCGGCAGCAGGAACGACAACCCATAGCTGCTTCACTGCTGTTTCTCCCCTGAAGATTCGAGAATCTGGAAAAAGAGTTCATTCTCGCCAATCATGCCGAGGTCGGCACGTGCGCGCTCCTCGACAGCATCCAGATCTTCCTTGAGGCTTTTCACCTCTGCATGAAGAGCGTCATTACGTTCCTGGTACTCTTGCATTTGCTGTTTTTGCGTTGCGATCTCCTGCCGCAGTGCGGCGATCTCTGCGCGGCTTCCCCTGCCTACCCACAGTTGAAACTGCAGGTAGATCAGGAGCAGGATGAGCGCGGCAAGCAGCCATCGCATGGAGATCAGCTAATTTCCATTAATCACAACCAGCGGAATGCCTGGTGTCCGGCGTAGACGGCATCGTCACCAAGTGCATCCTCGATGCGCATCAGCTGGTTGTACTTGGCGATACGGTCAGAGCGTGACAGTGAACCTGTCTTGATCTGGCCGGAGTTGGTTGCAACAACGAGATCGGCAATCGTGGTGTCCTCTGTCTCACCCGAGCGGTGTGAAACCACGGAGGTATAACCGGCAGCATGCGCCATATTGATCGCCTCGAGGGTTTCTGTGAGGGTGCCAATCTGGTTGAACTTGATCAGGATGGAGTTGGCAATCTGCTTGTCGATACCTTCCTGGAGAATTTTCGGATTGGTTACAAACAGGTCATCACCAACCAGCTGTACACGATCGTTGAGACGCTCAGACAGGCCTTTCCAGCCATCCCAGTCGCCTTCGTCCATGCCATCTTCAATCGAAAGAATTGGATACTGGTCAACCCAGCTTTCAAGGAAGGCTGCGAATCCGTCGGAGTCGAAGCTCTTGCCTTCAGAGCCAAGTACATAAGCGCCATCTTTGTAGAATTCCGAGCTGGCTACATCAAGTCCGAGGTAGATATCATCACCGGCCTTGAAGCCTGCCTTGTCGATTGCCTCGAGAATAATATCGATCGCTGCGACATTCGAAGGCAGGTCAGGTGCAAATCCACCCTCATCGCCGACAGCTGTATTCATACCTTTGCTGGATAGAACGCTTTTCAGCGAATGGAATACTTCTGCACCGTAACGAACAGCCTCGCGGATTGAATCGGCACCGACGGGCAGGATCATGAATTCCTGAAAATCGACACTGTTATCGGCATGTTCACCACCATTGATGATATTCATCATGGGGACTGGCATGCGGTAAGGACCATCTGAAAGTGACTTGTAGAGTGGCAGCTGTTTCTCCTGAGCTGCTGCATGTGCAGCTGCCAGTGAGACTGCAAGAATTGCGTTAGCACCCAGCTTTGACTTGTTCTCTGTACCATCAAGCTCGATCATCGCTGCATCAAGTGCTGCCTGGTCGAGTACGTCCATACCTGCGACTGAATCAGCGATCGTTTCATTAATATTTTCAACGGCTGTCAGCACGCCCTTGCCGAGATAGCGGCTCTTGTCACCATCACGCAGTTCCAGCGCTTCGCGGGATCCGGTAGATGCGCCTGACGGGGCCACGGCGCGTCCGACTGCACCATCGGCAGTAATGACGTCGGCCTCAACTGTTGGGTTGCCACGTGAGTCGAGGATTTCCCGACCGCGGATATCGATAATTTCTGACATGTTTTGCCTATTACCTTGATTTATAAAGTTAAAAAATTATAGCCCGGTTTCGATAAAACCATGCTGCTTAACCACTGAATCTATATTCAGCAGGGTCTCGAGCAACTCTTCCATTCTGCTCAGTGGCCAGGAGTTGGGTCCGTCACTGTGCGCCTCATCAGGGTTTGGGTGCGTCTCCATGAAGAGTCCGGATACACCGGCTGCGACTGCGGCGCGTGCCAATACTGGCACATGCTCTCTCTGTCCGCCTGAACAACTCCCCTGTCCGCCTGGTAACTGCACCGAGTGTGTCGCATCAAAAACCACCGGGCAACCGGTTTCGCGCATCACCGCAAGTCCGCGCATGTCGGAGACCAGGTTGTTATAACCGAATGAGACACCGCGGTCGCATACCATGATGCTGTCGTTGCCGACGGCCTTGGCCTTGTCGACGACGTTTTTCATGTCCCAAGGTGCGAGAAACTGTCCTTTCTTGATATTGACCGGAATGCCCTGGCGCGCAACACTCTGGATAAAATTGGTCTGGCGGCACAAAAAAGCCGGCGTCTGCATGACATCGACTACCGAGGCAACCTCGTCAAGTGGCGTATCTTCATGCACGTCGGTGATGACCGGCAGACCAAGCTGCTGTTTGACCTCGGAGAGGATACGCAGGCCCTCTTCAAGTCCGGGCCCGCGCAGACTGGCATGAGAAGAACGGTTGGCCTTGTCGAATGATGACTTATAAATCAATGAGATACCAAGCATTTCCGTAATTTCCTTTAGCTTTCCGGCAACGTCCAGCGCTGACTGTTCACCCTCAATAACACAGGTGCCTGCTATCAGGAACAGGGGTTGATCGAGTCCGGCTTCAAAGTGACAGAGTTTCATGCATCTGATTCCTGTTTGTGCTTGATTGCGGCCTCGATATAACTGGTAAAGAGCGGATGGCCAGCACGCGGTGTAGAGGTAAATTCGGGGTGGAACTGGCAAGCGATAAACCACGGGTGGTCGCTGACTTCGACGATCTCGACCAGCTCCCCGTCCACGGAGGTACCGGCAATCGTCAGGCCCGCGTCGACCAGTTGATCACGATAACCGTTGTTGAACTCGTAGCGATGACGATGACGCTCAACAATCGAACTTTCACCGTAGGCATTTCTGGCATGCGTGTTGTCAATCAGCTTGCACTCCTGCCCGCCAAGTCGCATGGTGCCGCCCATGTCTGCCGACTCATCACGCTGCTCGGTTTTGCCATCGGCATTGAGCCATTCGGTGATCAGTGCAATCACCGGGTGAGGTGTTTGCTTGTTAAATTCTGTGCTGTGCGCGCCTTCAAGCGATGCGACATGCCGTGCGTATTCGATTACAGCGACCTGCATGCCAAGACAAATGCCCAGGTAGGGAATTCTGTTTTCACGTGCATACCTGACTGCCTCGATCTTGCCTTCGACGCCCCGCGTACCAAAACCACCGGGAACGAGGATGGCATCCATTCCCTTCAATAGCTCGCCACTGTTTTCCTCGATAGCCTCCGAGTCAACGTAGTGAATGT
>NZ_MPRK01000131.1 GCF_002021095.1 Solemya elarraichensis gill symbiont
CAAGCGGTGCTGCCGGGCCCAGCGCTATCAGCCACTCCTGCAGCACTTCTGCACTCAACTGATCACGGTAAATGACTGCAACAGCGATACCGACAACGATAACCAGCAGTAACAGAAGCTGTGTCGCCCGCTTATTCATCATCAGACCATTGGCGGCGGTTTATTGCGTAATCACTGATCTTTCCACGGAATGGTAGCCACAACATACCGGGAAGCCAGGAGACATCGGGTGGTTCCCTGTACTTGTGAATCCCGATGGTCATGCCTTCATGTCCATCGCGTGGTTGGTCACGATATGTGCCAAACAGCCTGTCCCACAAAGACAGGTTGAATCCGAAATTACTGTTCGCCTCATCATCATGGACTGAATGGTGAACGCGATGCATATCCGGCGTCACGACAAACAACCGCACAACACGATCAAGTGCTATTGGCAATCGCACATTGCCATGATTGAACATTGCCATCAAGTTCAAAATCACTTCGAAGAGGATCACGGCAACAACCGGCGGACCCAGTAAAACGATAGTGGCGAACTTGATCAGCATCGACAGGAATATCTCAATTGGATGAAAACGCGCACCAGTGGTGAAATCGTAATCCAGGTCGGCATGGTGCACGCGGTGCAAGCGCCACAACAGGGGTATGGCATGCACCATAATGTGCTGTAGATAGATCACAAAATCCATCACGATAATCGATAGAATAATCGCGATGACCGGTGAGACTGAGACCTGGTTAAATAATCCCCAGTTCTCTTCGCCAGCAATCAGAACAACACCGACCGCTGCTGCAGGGAAAACAAGGCGTAGCAGGAAGCTGTTGAGAAACACAATGCCGAGATTATTGGCCCAGTGGATAGCGCGTGGAATCGACAACGCTCGGCATGGTGCCACATACTCCCAACTAGCCATTATTACGATCATGCCGAAAAAACAGCTCATCCGAACTATTTTTTCGTTGGCAACGACCCAATCAACAAATTCCATCAGACCCCCTCAGCAAAATATCAAGAACTTGCTATACTAAGCATATTCTATTATTCTAGTGATTACTTGAATAAAGCATATAGGAAAGAGAAAACATGTCAAGAAACAACTTCAAACAGGATCTGTTTGCGCAATTTGCCCGCGTAGGCAAGGCACTGGGAAACGGTAATCGCCTGGAATTGATCGAGTTTTTGGCACAAGGCGAGCGCAGTGTTGATGAGCTTGCAAGGGTCTCTGGGCTTACCGTGGCCAACACGTCACAACACCTGCAGCAGCTGCGCCAGGCTGGACTGGTCGAGTGTAGAAAAGAGAGCCAAAGGGTCATCTATCGCCTGAGCGGTGATGATGTGGTTGATCTGCTGACACATCTGCGCAATGTTGCAGAAAGACACCTGGCTGAAGCTGATCACCTGGTAGAAACCTACCTGACAACGCGTGATGAACTTGAACCCATTCCTCGCGACGAACTACTATCTCGAGTTAAAGATGGGCTCGTCACCGTGATAGATGTGCGCCCGGCAGATGAGTACAACAGTGGACATGTTACAGGGGCCGTAAATATCCCTCTGAATGCACTCGAGTATCATCTTGATGATTTCGACAATCGGCAGGAAATCGTGGCCTACTGCCGGGGGCCACATTGCATTCTCGCATTCGATGCCGTTGCAAGCCTGCGCTCAGCCGGAATCAAGGCACGACGACTTGAAGACGGCTTCCCCGAATGGCAAAGGGCCGGCTTATCGGTTGAGCATAATGAACAATAGCTTCAGCTATTGAACCGATTCGTTATTGGCTAACAGCTTTCATCATCTTGCCAATGTCAGCAGATGCATCTCCCATCACTTCAGCAATGGTTCCGCCAAACATCATGCCTACGAGGCCCACATTCATTTCAGACATGTAGACACTACCGTCAGCTGTCTCATACACACCAATACCCAGAGGCATCATCGTACTAACGACCTTATCGTAATCATCCGTTAGAATGCGATTTGCATAATTGGGATTACACAAGGCTACAATCTTGACCCGTTTCATCTCCTTGTGGCCTGCATCAACAATGTTTTTCTGGATATCGAAGACTTTAACTACCTTCCAGCCAGGCTGCGCAGCCACAGCATTTTCTACAGCAGTGACAGTTTCATCGAAACCTTGCGCGCTTTTATGGACGTTAATCATCATTGGCGGCATGGCAAACCATACAGCCACACCCATCAGAAGAAAGCCAATGATGACACCGAGAAATATTGATCTTGATTTCATCGTACTCACCTCCACCAATCTTTCCAGCCAAATGGCCTATTGATCGAAACCGCCAGAAATCTCACTTTGGCGATAACGCTCTTCCTACTAACAGACTAGTATCCACATACGAATTGCACAATGCTTTCAGGTAGCAATATTTCGAAACATTAACGGTGATTTTTACTAAGGAAACTCTGATCTATTCCCTGGTAAGCCGAGTTTGAGTCCAATAGACGGCGATCATAAGGCAAGCGGTGCAACACAGCGAGCGCGTCAATTGACTCAAACCCTTATGGGACGGTCTTTTGCGGGCAATCTGGAGCGTTGGCGAGAAAGTTCTCGCTCAATAGATTGCGCAAAAAAGTCCCGGCAAGGCGCCGGGACAAATCATTGGAGGAGTGCTTCCAAACATGGAATCGGCTAAGTGATCATGTCTTAACCTCGAGATTCTGATTGCCACTTGTGCAAACAGTTATGCAGACTCTCTGGCAAATAAATAGCAATAAGTGTGCCAATCCAGAATTCGCCATTTATCCACGTTATTACCCGCCCGGTTGCCCCATCATGACGCACTGGCTGTAGAAGATTGCACTTCTTTGGTCAGAATCAGTACAAATACCGCGGCCGCAAGAAGGTATAGCAGGATCGCCAACAACACGACGGCTGTGAAACCGAAATGAACAGCAAAGATCGTCGCAATAATGGCACTCATCAGTGAAGCAAAGCCATTGACGCCCCAACCCCACGGTAATAGCCAATCAGCCCTTCCGGAAACACTGCCCAGTGCGAGTGGAAACGGCATTCCCATGAAAAAGGCCAACGGCGCAATAAGAAGAACGGATACAACAATCTTGATTACCCCTGGCTGGGCAGCAAGCGCATTGAAGATCAGCGGATGAACCCATAGTGACAGGAGAGCCATGACGGAGATTCCCAGGATTGCCAGAACAACAGGATTCATCCTGTATCGTCGTGCAACACGGGGGGCGCTGAAACTGCCAAGACCGGAAAAAACCAGGAAACCACACAACACGGCCGCTACTGAATAGACAGGGTCACCAAGGAAAAGAATAAAGCGCTGAATAAAGGCAATTTCGATGAACAGAAAGGCCAGCCCGATCAGAAGAAAATAGAGCATGACGCCACTGATGTACTTGCCTCCAGGCGCATTATTCTCGCGCGGCACAAACCACAGCGGAAGCAACACCAGCAGGATGCTGATGATGAGTGCCTGTACGAGTGTAAATACCAGCACAAGATAACCGAGTTCAATCAGCGAGAAACCTGCCCGGCGCTGAAGTGAGAGTATCTCGCCCAGTGATCCCCACTTGAAATAATTGAAGTAGTAAGGGCGGTCATCGGTAGCCGGTTCAATAGAGAACTTGTAGTTATTGATATACTCAGATGCGTCGCTGCCAAGCAGTGCCTGTGCACCCTCGAAGAAATAGGGCTTGTCGTTAACATTGTAGAGATTCACCTCGGAAGCGGTAATTCCCGGGTACCATACAACATCAAACGAGCGCTCTTCGCAGAACTGTTGCAAGGCGCGGATATCCGTGGGAGCAAATACGCCCTTCTTGATCAACAGGGTACTGGTGTTCCAGCCACGAATCATCACCAGTTGATTTCCCGGCGAATCGACCCCCTCTTCTCTCATGGCGGAAACAGCAGTCGCAAAGAGTTTCAGCGCATCTCGCGGCGGAATCTTGATCCAGCGGGTAATTGATAGCAAACCACCAGGTTGCAGGCGTCGGTAATAGAGTTGTAGCGCTTCACGCGTATAAATATAGTTTTCACTCAGCGCATAGAGTCCGGCACTTGATGCGCCTGCCGCATCCAGCAGTGACATCTGAATCAGGTCGAATTGCGTCTCATTGTGTGCAAGAAATGCACGTGTCTCGGCAATATGCACACGCGTATGCCCGGCGAGCAGTGGCCAACCGGAAAATTCCGCATATTCCTGCTGTAATAGTTCAACCAGCTCGGGATTGAGTTCAACCGCCTCGATGGCGGGTACGCCATGGTATTCCGCCTGCAGGATATCGCTTCCCCCGCCCATGCCCAGTACCAGCACGCGATCCGGACGGGAGAGATGATAGGCAAGTGCAGAGGTCTGGTAGTCGAGATAGCCCAGTTTCGAACGATCACCATCATAGCGGGTGATCGCACTGGGGCCATCACTGTCAACAAAAAGTGCGTACTGTTCAGGAGGTTCAATCATGTTATTTAGACTCACCCCGGCAGCAAGGCGAAATGGAACCTGCCGATTTTCAAGCACTGTCACGACACCATGCGGACCGGAGCTGACACGTTCGACATTTGCACCTGACACCTGCAGCGACTGGCTAAGCGGTTTATATGGCGAGATTTTCAGTAACAGCCAACCCTGTGGAAGGATGAAAATCGCAAATATGCAGCAGAGCACAGCCAATCCAGCCGCCCACCGAAAACGCAGATGCATTTCAAACGCAGCGACTGCAACTGCAGAAAGAGCGATAACAGAGATAGCGAGCAGAACCTGCTGAGGATGCAGAAACAGAAGTGCAACAACAAGCAAAATCGATCCGACTCCGGCTCCGAACAGGTCAAAGCCATAGATCCGCGAAATCTCGCGAGTGAATGCCCCAAACGTCAAAACGATACAGTTCGCGACGAAGAAAAAAGGCAGCAGCAACAGCAGGTATGCTGCCAGCAGATAGCCCCATTGTGCCGAGTCCCATAGGATTTCAAGCGCGTTGAAGGGTAAATCCTGAACCAGCAGAAAACTGCCCACGATCGTGACTGAAAAGGCGATGCCGTTAGCGAGATAGGCGAGCTCAAAGCGTTGCAAGAGCCACTGGCGAGACAGCGTAATCACTGTGCCACTGACACCGTAGCCGAGCAGGGCCAGACTGATAATCATGAA
>NZ_MPRK01000132.1 GCF_002021095.1 Solemya elarraichensis gill symbiont
CAACCGAGCAGGCCAGCAGCAATGCCTTTGATGACTATGCCGGGCTCGAACAACTTCTCACCCAGAACCGCATTGGCCTGTGGCAAGATCCGGACAAGGGACAGATCATCTGGATACCCATGTTCCGCTCCGCAGACGGCGAGCCTTTGTGGGTTGGTCGTGTTGTCGGCCAGTCAGCGTTTGCCGACTTGTTGCAAAACCTGCTGATACGCGGACTATTGATCAGCATTCCCGTTCTGATCGGCATCCTGTTTGTGGCACGCCGGGTTACGCGCAGCATTGACAGCATCGGCAACAGCCTGGGGCAGGGTGTACAGCGCATCGTCTCGGAAAATAGCGAGGTCAACTTTAACTGGAAACGACCAATCGAACTGAAGGAGGTCGGTGAAAACCTCAGTCGCTTGTCAGTAGCCCATGCGCGCAACCAGCGTAATCTCGTCTCACACACGCAGGAACTCGAGGAGAGCAACCGCTTCAAGTCGGAGTTTCTTGCCAATGTTTCGCATGAATTGAAAACCCCGCTCAATTCGATCCTGGTTCTGTCAAAACTGCTCAAGGATAGTGAAGAACTGGATAGTCAAAAGCGAGAACAGGCCGCGGTTATCAATGCTGCAGGGCGCGACCTGTATCGCCTCATCGAGAACATCCTCGAATTGAGCCTGCTTGAACGCATGGAACAATCGCCCTCTCTCGAAGAGACTGATCTTAAACAACTCATTCTCGACACGGTCGAGTTGATGCGTCCGCAGTACCAGGAAAAATCCCTCGTACTCGAAACCCGCTTTGATTCTGCCTCTCTGCCGATGATTGTCACCGACAACAACAAGCTAAAGCAGATATTACGTAACCTGCTCGCCAATGCGCTCAAGTTCACCGAGCATGGCAGCGTCACTATCAGTGTTAACATCGATTACTCTGAAGTTTCACACTCCCTACCAGTTCATATTTCAGTCATGGATACAGGCATGGGTATTCCTGCAGAGGAGCAACAACGCATTTTTGAAGCCTTCCTCCATGCTGACGGCTCAATCCGGCGGCGATTCGGTGGCACCGGCCTCGGCCTCAACATTAGCCAGCGTCTTACCCATATGATCGGAGGCAAAATCAGCCTCGACAGCAAACCCGGCGAAGGCGCCTGCTTTACAATCTCCCTGCCGCTGGAGTACAACCCCCTGATTACACCGGATGAGGAAAAAATACCTGCCAGGGAAAATCAGGCACCTGCAGTGGCAACAGAAAAAATGCCTGACTACCAGGGCAAACATGTACTCATCATTGATGATGACGTGGATCACCTGCTGCAACTCTCACGCATTCTCTCGCAGTGGAACATCGAGGCGATCATCGCATCTGATGACGAAGAGATACGAGAAGCCCTGGTCGAGAATCCGGATTGCCTGTTGACACTAATCAACCTCGATCTTTGTGATTCGAGCAAGTGTGATAGCATTCATCTGATCGAGGAACAATCGTATCAATGCACCCTGGTCGCAATCAGTGAGGAAGAGCAAACAGATGTGTCAGGCAAGCGTTTTGAATGTGTGCTCACGCCGCCTTTCGACGCTGTAAAATTGAAAGAGCTGATCGATCACCAATTGCAAACAATGAAGACTGACTAACAGGTATGCCAGACCACAGTAACTTTACACTCCTGATTGTCGATGACAATGCCGCCAATCTCTATAGCCTGCGTTCCCTGATCTCAAGCCATCTGCACGCTGCTGTTATCGAGGCCGAGTCGGGCAAGCAGGCAATCGAAATTGCTTCTGAGCGGGATGACATCGACCTGATTGTTCTGGACATCCAGATGCCGGAAATGGATGGCTTTGAAGCGGCAACACTGCTCAAGATGCGCAAGAAAACGCGTGATATCCCGATCATCTTTCTGACGGCAGCTTTCAAAACAGAGGAGTTCCAGCAGCGCGGCTATGATCTTGGTGCGGCTGACTACCTGCTCAAACCGATTGACGATAACCAGCTGATCAACAAGCTAAGCACCTATTTTCGCCTGATCGAAAAGGAGCGAAACCTTAATCGCATACTTGAACAGAAAGTCGCTGAGCGTACCGAGCAGCTTCACCTGGCCAATCAGCACCTGGAAAAAATCCTCGATACCATGGGTGAGGCACTGCTGCTACTCAACAGGGAGGGCATCATCACGCGCGCCAACCCGGCCGCGCTTGCAATGCTCGCTTATAATGAAGATGAGCTAATCGGCATGTCGATCGGTGATATCTTTGAAGAAGAGAGCGACGAACAGGCCAAGGCGTTCATGGGCACCTGGCTTGAGGCATTGATTCGCACCGGTGCACTCAGCGCTATTGAGGCAGCTTTCATCACAAGTACGGAAAAACGTATCCCAATCCTTTTTTCACGCACCGCAATCAACGATAATGCAGGTGAAGTTGAAGAAATTATCTGTATAGCCAAAAATATGAGTGGCTACCACAAGCTGGAGACAGCAGGAAATGAGCATGAGTGACACAGACAATACCGACACTCCGGTCAATGAAGATGCAACCCTGACCGCCAATGCGCTCAAGGCAATGGCGCACCCCCTGCGCTGGCGTATTCTCTGCACGCTTGGGGACCAGGAACTCTCGGTCGGCGAGATCGTTGAACAGATCGGCACCTCCCAGAGTAATATCTCCCAGCACCTCGATCAGTTGCGTAACAAGCACATCCTGGTCTCGCGCAAGGAGGCTAACCGGATCTACTACCGCATCCGTAACGAGCAACTTCTCGAACTGATCGGCACAATGCGCAATGTGCTTTGCCCGACAAACCTTAGTGACATCTAAGGGCGCTTAACCATACAAATAACAAGGCATTGACATCCGCATCATTAAAGCTTCTTATTGATCTATAGAATTATATCTTGTATATTAGATTTCTCTAATACTATAGGTCGGGAGCTCATTGATGAACAAGGTAATACTGACTGTTACCCTATTGCTGACATCCTTGGTACAGGCTGCAGAGCCGAACGCGGATGCTGCAACGTTGGAACTTGCCAGCGCTACGCTGGAGAGCATGCCAAACCACCAGTACCTCGACGGCACTGTAGAAGCAGTCAACAGATCAACTGTCTCGGCACAAACCAGCGGACAGGTTAAAGAGATTCTCTTTGATGTCGATGATTTCGTCAGCAAAGACCAGGTCATTGCGCGCCTGCATGACACCACCCAGCGCACGGCTCTCGAACAGGCGGAAGCGCACTTCAAACAAGTCAAATCAGATCATGAGCGCATTGCCAGCGTCTTCAAGAAAGGCGTTGCCACTGAAGCTGAAATGGAGAATGCAGAGACCTTACTAACAAGCTCCAGGGCGGCCCTTGAAAGCGCCCAGGAGCAACTCAACTACACGGTTATCAAGGCTCCCTACACGGGCATTGTTATGCAGCGCCATATCGAGCCTGGTGAGACAGCCAGCCCCGGCACGCCACTCATGACCGGAATCTCGCTGGAGAAGCTGCGCGTCAGCGTGGATGTGCCCCAGACTCTTGTCAACAAGGTACGCGAATTTGACACTGCCTTCATCCTGTCTGGTGAGGAGCCACCGATTCCCGTTACAAAAATCACGGTTTACCCCTTTGCAGATCCGGCCTCTGGTACCTTCAAGGTCCGGCTCGAACTGCCAACAACAAAACAGCAACTCTACCCGGGCATGTTCGTCAAAACCGCTTTCCTGACCGGGCAACGCGAATTTCTGACCGTACCCACTTCAAGCATTGTCTACCGCTCTGAAGTGACCGGGGTCTATGTCATCAAAGAGTCTGGCGCTATCTCGCTGAGGCACATCCGTGTCGGCAATCAATTTGCACAACGCACTGCGATACTCGCAGGCCTCGCACCGGGTGAGCAGGTCGCCCTGGATCCTGTAGCTGCTGGCATCATGGCGCGCCAGGCAGCGGGAAAAGAGTAATAGCATGAGTCAGAATCTAGGTATATCGGGCAAAACGGCAAAACGCTTTCTGACTACCGAAATCACTCCACTGCTGGCACTACTCGGAATCCTTCTCGGTCTGTTTGCGATCGCAGTGACACCGCGTGAGGAAGAGCCGCAAATCAATGTCACATTTGCGAATATTTTCATCCCCTTTCCGGGCGCCACCGCCGTCGAGATTGAACAACTGGTATCCACACCGGCAGAACAGGTTCTGTCTGAGATCGAGGGAATCGAGCATGTCTATTCGACCTCCCGTCCCGGCATGGCAATCATCACTGTGCAGTATCGTGTTGGCGAAGACCGTACCCAGGCGATTGTGCGTCTTTACAACAAGGTTTTCTCAAACCAGGACTGGTTACCGCACAACCTTGGTGTCGGCACCCCCATCATCAAGCCCAAGGGTATAGACGATGTTCCCATTGTCACTGCGACCCTGTGGTCAAGCGATCCTTCAGTCGGCGCCTACGAACTCGGCCAGGTCGCGCATACCATAGAGGCAGAATTGAAACGCGTGCCCGACACACGTGATATCTACACCATTGGCGAACCGGAACGCACGGTCAAGGTAATGCTCAATCCGCAATCCCTGTCCGGTTACGGAATTGACCTCGACGATCTACGCAACAGTCTGCGTGCCGCCAATTCCACAGCAGATGGCATCAGCATCACCAGCGCAAACAGGGAACTGTTGATCCAGGCAGGAACTTTTCTCACATCAGCCTCAGAACTCGGTGGCCTGGTCATCGGCATGCATGACGGAAAACCGGTTCACCTGCAGGATATCGCAACCATCAGCGAGGGACCGGATCATCCACAGCAGTATGTATGGATCGGTGCCGGGCCGCAGGCAGCTTCTCACGGCCTTGACCTAAATGGTACGCAACCAGCTGTAACAATTGCAGTGGCAAAGAAACCGGGCACCAACGCTGTGAATATTGCCAAGCGAGTCATTGATCGTTTCGAAGACATGAAGGGTATCTTTATTCCCGAAGGTGTCGAGGTAACCATCACACGCAACTACGGTGAGACAGCAGATCACAAGGCACGTAAACTCATCAGCAAGCTGATCTTTGCCACTCTCTCGGTCATTGGCCTGATCGTCATTGCTCTCGGCTGGCGCGAGGCGCTGATTGTCGGTGGCGCCGTCGCCATTACCCTGCTGATCACCCTGTTTGCCTCCTG
>NZ_MPRK01000133.1 GCF_002021095.1 Solemya elarraichensis gill symbiont
ATTCCGAGATAGCAGCAGTCCCACTGGTTGCCAACGGCATGGTTGTCGCGCATACGGCCGACGGCAAGCTGGTTGGTGTCAACGCGGCGACTGGTGAGAAAACCTGGGTATTCCATCGCAGTGGGCCATCACTGCGCCTGCGTGGTGCTGCACAGCCGGTTGTCGATGGCGAGTATCTCTATTCGGGTCTCGATGCCGGCAAGCTGGTTAAACTGAATGTCGCCACCGGGCGTTCGCAGTGGGAAACCCCGATTTCATGGCCGAGTGGCCGTAACGAACTCGACCGCGTGGTTGATATCGACAGCCGTCCGGTTATTACAGGCAAGAGGATCTACACGGTCAGTTACCAGGGCCAGATGGCAGCAGTCGGAAAGAAAAAGGGCGCAGTTGAGTGGAGCATTCCATTCTCATCGCACCAGGGACTCGCATTTGACGGTACTGTTCTATACGCGGCAGATGCAAGGGGTAACGTGGTTGCGGTAGACAGCGCCAACGGCCACGAGCTGTGGCGTCAGAATGCACTTCATGGCCGCCGCCTGAGTGCTCCGACTATCGCTGGTGGCTACCTTGCCGTGGCTGATTTTGAAGGTTATGTTCACTGGCTGTCACCTGCTGACGGTAGCCTGGTTGCACGTATTCGTGCGGTCAAGTCTGCCGTGCAGGCTCCGCTTGTTACCTCGGGTAACCGCGTTATTGTTTACGGCAGTGAAGGGCAGCTTGCATCTGTCTCAGCACCATAAGTGCAACGATCAACGGCGACTTGAATGCTACCTGTTATTGCCCTTGTCGGGCGCCCAAATGTCGGTAAATCGACACTCTTCAATCGCCTCACACGCACACGTGACGCCCTGGTTGCAGACCAGCCAGGGCTGACGCGCGACCGCCAGTATGGCGTTGGCCGTCTTGGCCCTTCTCCCTATATCGTTATCGATACCGGCGGCCTCAGTGGCGTACGCGAGGGACTTGATCCGCTGATGGAAAACCAGGTCATGCAGGCGATCGAGGAGGCGGATCACCTGCTCTTTATGGTAGATGGCCGTGAAGGCCGCAATGCCAGTGACGAGGGTATCGCAGAACGTCTGCGCCGTACCGGCAAGCCGGTGACACTGGTTGTCAACAAGAGTGAAAACCTCGATCAGCATATTGCCGCTACCGATTTCTACGGATTGACCAGCAACGAACCGGTAGCCATCGCGGCTGCCCATGGCCGTGGGGTCAAGACTCTGATTGAAGATGTTCTTGCAACACTGCCGCCAGCGACTCTCCCTGAAGAAGAGGAGGATCGCATCCGCATCGCCGTGGTTGGACGCCCCAATGTCGGTAAGTCGACCCTGATCAACCGCCTCATCGGCGAAGAGCGCGTCGTCGCTTTCGATATGCCGGGCACGACCCGCGACAGTATCGATGTGCCGTTCGAGCGTGACGGTAAAAAATACACCCTGATTGATACCGCCGGAGTGCGCAAGCGCGGACGCGTAAAGGAGGCGATCGAGAAGTTCAGTATCGTCAAGACACTGCAGGCTATCGAGGGGTCAAACGTCGTCTTTCTGCTCATTGATGCTCACGAGGGTATTACAGAACAGGACGCACACCTTGCCGGACATCTGCTCGACAGCGGCCGAGCACTGGTGGTTGTCGTCAACAAGTGGGACGGCCTCGAACAGGGAGAGCGCGAGCATGTTAAAACCGAACTCAAGCGCCGCCTGCAGTTTCTCGATTTTGCACGCTGGCATTTTGTCTCGGCGTTGCACGGCAGTGGTGTCGGCAACCTGATCGAATCGGTCAACAAGGGCTATGCCAACGCCATGCGCGATATGAAGACGTCACGCCTCACCGAGATACTCGAGGATGCGGTGATGGAGCATCAACCGCCAATGGTGCGTGGCCGCCGTATCAAGATGCGTTATGCACACCAGGGGGGTAAAAATCCTCCGATCGTTGTGATTCACGGTAACCAGGTCGACTCGGTCCCGGCGACCTACAAGCGCTACCTGGTGAAGCGTTTTCGCAGCGTACTGCACCTCGATGGAACACCCCTGCGTATCGAATTCAAGTCAGGCAGTAATCCGTTCCACGGACGCAAGAACAAGCTGACGACACGCCAGGTGCAGAAAAAGAAACGTTTGATGAAGCACGTCAAGAAAGGCAAATAAGAGGAGACAAAAATGATGATCTGGACTATTTACCTGTCAGGTGAAATTCACACCGACTGGCGACAGCAGATAATGGATGGTGCGCAGGCAGCAGGTCTGCCGGTCGAGTTTACCTCCGCGGTCACAGACCATGATGCCAGTGATGCTGCCGGTGATTCACTTGGACCGGAGAGCGACGGCTTCTGGCGCGATCACAAGTCATCAAAGGTCAATGCTATCCGCACCAAGAATCTGATTGAGCAATGTGATATCGCCGTGGTGCGTTTCGGTGACAAGTACAAGCAGTGGAACGCTGCATTTGATGCTGGTCAGCTGGCTGCACTGGGCAAGCCCTACATTACACTGCATGACAGTGACATCATTCATCCGCTTAAGGAGGTTGATGGTGCTGCCATGGCGTGGGCTCAGACCCCTGAGCAGGTGGTTGGCATACTCAAGTACGTGATCTCGGCCGGGTAGCGCCGGGGGGACTTCTGGTAATCGCCCCGGGGCGATTACTGCCAGAACCTCTTCTCGTTTGTCATGCCGGCCTTGAGCCGGCATCCATATGCGGGCGTGCTGTTCTTGATGGACCTCGGGTCAAGCCCGGGGTGACGAAATTACCGGAACACGGGGGGTGATTTAAAGCGCCTGAATCTTCTCCAGTTGTGCCTGCAGACTGGCAAGTGTTTTTTGCGCCTCTTCCAGCTTATCCTTCTCCTTGGCAACAACGGCTTCAGGCGCCTTGTCGACAAAATTGGGGTTCTGCAGTTTCTTGCCAGTGCGTTCGACTTCGCTTTCCGCCTTGCCGATCTCTTTCTCGAGACGCTTGCACTCGGCTTCCTTGTCGATCAGTCCTGACATTGGAATCAGCAGGCGCATGTCGCCGATCAGAGCAACGGCAGATTCAGGCTCTTCGTCACCCTGTTCTAGAACCGTGATGGATTCAACACGTGCGAGGAAGTCCAGGTAGCTGCGATTGATCTCAGCGTAACGACGATCCTGTTCTGAAGCATCTGCAAGCAGTACCGGAACGTGTTTACCGGGCGCGATGTTCATCTCGCCCTTGATTTTGCGAATCGCAAGAATGAAGTTCTTGAGCCACTCGACTTCGGCAACAGCCTGTTGGTCGTCGAGTGATTCATCTTCCTGCGGGTAGGGCTGCAGCATGATGCTGTCACCCGACTTGCCGGCCAGCGGTGCGACCTGCTGCCAGATCTCTTCCGTGATGAAAGGAATGATCGGATGCGCAAGGCGCAGCAGTGCTTCAAGTACACGCACCAGTGTCTGGCGTGTACCACGCTTGGCTGCATCTGATGCTTCATCGCTGTTGAGAACCGGCTTGCTGAGTTCGAGGTACCAGTCGCAGTACTCGTTCCAGGTGAACTCATACAGCGTCTGTGCAGCATGATCGAAACGGTAGCTCTCAATCGATTTGCCGACAGCAGATGCAGTTGTCTGCAGCTGTGCCAGGATCCAGCGGTCTGCAGCCGAGAGTTCAACCTCGCTGTTGGCATCACTGCCGCAATCCTCTCCCTCGGTGTTCATTAGTACGTAGCGTGCGGCGTTCCAGAGCTTGTTGCAGAAGTTCCTGTAGCCCTCGATACGTCCCATGTCGAACTTGATGTCGCGGCCTGTGGCTGCCAGGGCAGCAAAGGTAAAACGCAGTGAGTCAGTACCGAAACTCTGGATACCGTCGGGAAACTCCTTGCGGGTCTGTTTCTCGATTTTTGCAGCGAGTTGTGGCTGCATCATGCCGCGGGTACGTTTTTCGACGAGTGTGTCGAGGTCGATTCCGTCGATCAGGTCGATCGGGTCGAGCACGTTGCCTTTCGACTTGGACATCTTGTCGCCATGGCTGTCGCGTACAAGCCCGTGTACGTAAACCTCGTGGAAGGGCACTTCGCCGTCCATGAACTTGAGACCCATCATGATCATTCTGGCGACCCAGAAGAAAATGATATCGAATCCGGTGACCAGCACGTTGGTGGGATAAAAGTCCTTCAGACGTTCGGTATTTTCAGGCCAGCCGAGTGTCGAGAAGGGCCACAGCGCAGAGCTGAACCAGGTGTCGAGCACATCTTCATCCTGGCGCAACGGATAATCATCGGAGAGTCCGTGCTTTTCACGTACCTCGGCCTCGTCACGGCCGACATAGATGTTGCCTTCATCGTCATACCAGGCCGGTATCCTGTGCCCCCACCAGATCTGGCGGCTGATACACCAGTCCTGGATGTTGCGCATCCATTCGTAATAGGTGTTTTTCCAGTTGTCCGGAACGAAACGAATCTGTCCGTTCTCAACTGCTTCAATTGCCGGTTTTGCGAGTGGTTCAATCTTGACGTACCACTGGTCGGTCAGGAAAGGCTCGATGACAGCACCGGAGCGGTCGCCGCGTGGAACCATCAGCTTGTGGTCGACAATTTTCTCGAGGAGATCAGCAGCTTCAAGGTCAGCAACGATCTGCTTGCGCGCTGCATAGCGGTCGAGGCCGATGTAGGCGGCCGGAATCAGTTCGTCCTCATCCTCGTCATTGTCACGGATTGCCGCGTCGATGGTAAGTATGTTGATCAGTCCGCCATGCGGCTGGTCGCTGATCATGTTCTCGTCACGGTGACGTTGCCACACGGCGTAGTCGTTGAAATCGTGCGCAGGCGTGATCTTGACGCAACCGGTACCGAATTCGGGATCGGCGTGTTCGTCGGCAACGATCGGAATCTTGCGGTTGGTCAGTGGCAGTTCGACAAGCTCGCCGATGAGGTGCTTGTAGCGCTCATCTTCCGGGTTGACCGCGACGGCACAGTCACCGAGCATGGTTTCAGGACGCGTGGTGGAAACCACCAGGTGCCCGGTGCCGTTAGTCAGCGGGTAACGCATGTGCCACATGTGGCCGTTCTCCTCCTCGTTGAGTACCTCAAGGTCGGAGACGGCGGTGTGCAGTTTGGGATCCCAGTTGACCAGGCGTTTGCCACGGTAGATCAGTCCCT
>NZ_MPRK01000134.1 GCF_002021095.1 Solemya elarraichensis gill symbiont
CATGCTGCCAGCTGCCGCGAGCGGGTCCAGCGTAACGATATTAATACTGCCCATTAAGGCATTCGCGCCAAAAGCTGCTGCGTTGGGACCGCGAACCACTTCAATTCTCTCGATATCATCAAGCGTGATCGGCAAGGATGACCAGAGTATACCGCCCATAAAAGCCTGGCTATAGACTGCGTGTCCGTCAATTGCTACCTGTACACGTCTGCCATATTCGTCAGCAATCCCTTGATAAGAGGTCAGCGCCTCATCGCCGCTGCGATAACTGAGCTGAAAACCGGGAACATAGCGCAGAAGCTCGGGGATGGTCGTTGCACTGCTGGCTTCTATCATCTGCCGATCAATGACCGTCATCGATGCCGGTGTTTCATCAATCGACTGCTGCAGGCGTGTGGCGTGTAATACCACAGGCAATTCTGTAAAAAAATCATCTTCGGTGACAGACGATAATTCAGCAAACGATTCTGCAGCATGTACTACTGGCAAGGTCAGCAGTATCACTAAATAGCTGCAAATAAAAACAAATCTGTACACAATTACTCCAGCTGAGAAATAACCATCAGATAACAAATATAATAAATGTAGGGAATAATGGCAGAACTGAACACCAGCCTCAACTCTCAGTAATGCATTAGAGTTAAGTCATTCGGCACGCTACAACTCTCAATAACCCACAATTGCAGAATCAACCACATACATTCCTATCTACCCATTCCTAAATTAAGCCATATACCTTCAATTACGTTTACTGAGTCAGCACTTTCCAAGCGTATAATTTACGCCACACCGAAGCAGACCCATGCAATCTTATTCACTGGAAGAACCATTGAACTGCATATTTTTTCTGCGTTAAACCTTAATAAAATTAACATAAATAACCTATATCTATGTCTCAATCTTGGCTACACTGAACCTTAAACAAACGTTTAACTATACCCCTGCATTATTTTTTGAACCGGGAAGACGGTTTGTTTACTGATTGATAATGGCGTATTAATAATAATATTTCAGCCGTACTCATTTCCAGAGGACTCGCAGTTTGTTTGATAGCGAACGCCTCTTTAATTTCCGCCCTGAAGAAGGGCTTGTTCATGCTTACTCATACAACCTGATATGGGTCAGTGTCTCTATTGCTCTTGTTATTTTCGCCTCTTATGTTGCATTAAGGCTGAGCGAAAAGATTGAAAGGGGAACCGAAGAGAGAAATAAAAACATACTGTCACTTGTCGGCGCATTAACGATGGGGCTTGGCATCTGGACAATGCATTTTGTTGGCATGCTCGCTATTGACATGTCGCATACACCAAACTTTCGCCCACTCACCACCCTGTTATCAATATTCCCCGGCATACTTGGCGCAATCATCTCCCTATGTCTTTTGTGGCGTCTGGATATACGCTTGCCATTGCCAATAAGAAGTACCCTGCTCGGTGCCTGCATCCTGGTTATGCACTATATCGGCATGACAGGCATGATATTCGAGGGCCGTCTGGGATATGACCCCTTGCTGTTTTCAATCTCTTTCATTGTCGCCCTGACATTCTCCTACTTCGCGCTCTATTTAAAAGAGAAAATGGAGAATGCGTTTCCAATTGTCACCGCGATCGGTTTCGGCATCGCTGTTTCAGCCACGCATTTCACCGGAATAGAAGCAACATACTTCTTCAAGGCAGGCGCAACCTTATCGTATTCAGATATGGTCATAACCGAGTTGTCGGCAGTAAAAATATCGGCAACACTGCTTTTTCTGAGTATTGGAACAGCAGCTCTTACCCTCATTTCAACTATGACAGCAACATCAAGGCAACTGCAGCGAAGTGAAAGGCGCTGGAAATTTGCTCTCGATGGTGCCGGTGATGGCGTGTGGGACTGGAATCCCCAAACTGACAAAGCCGTCTTCTCAAAACGCTGGAACGAGATACTCGGTTACGCCGATGGTGAGTTCCCCGAAACTGGCGCGGCAGTTTTCAAGGCAATACATCCTCGAGACGTGAAGGCCGTGGTAAAAGGTGTAAAAAAGCACATACGCGGAGGTGGAGACTCATTTTATACCGCCGAATTCAGAATGCAGACAAAGGATGGTGACTGGAAGTGGATCACTGCCCGTGGAAAAATCGTTAGTCGTGATGCACAAGATAATCCCATACGCATCATCGGCACGCATACTGATATCACTGACCGCAAACTGGCTGAAGAACAGATTCGTATCGCCGCCTCGGCTTTTGAGTCACAGCAGGGAATGATGGTCACGGATGAGCAGAACCGGATTCTGCAGGTTAACCATGCCTTCATTGAGATGCGCGGATATTCAGAAGCTGAGATCATCGGCAATACCCCACGCATGCTTCAGTCCGGACGGCATGACACCGCTTTCTACAAGGAGATGTGGGAAGACATCAACCGAGATGGTTATTGGCATGGAGAGATTTGGGACAAGCGCAAGAGTGGAGAAATCTATCCCAAGTGGCTGAGCATCACTGCCGTGACCAATACCGATGGTAAGGTCACTCACTATGTCGGTGTACACACTGACATTACCGAAAGAAAAAACGCTGAACAGAAAATCGAGAGCCTGGCATTCTTTGACCAACTCACAGGCCTGCCCAACAGGACCCTGTTACTAGATCGACTCAAGCAACTCATTGCTGTCAGCAAGCGCAACAACCAATACAGCGCGATCCTGATGATCGATCTTGATCACTTTAAAAATCTCAACGATACGCTCGGACATGACAAAGGCGATATCTTTTTAGCCCAAGTGGCCAGGCGCCTGGAAGATTGCACACGTGCAATTGATACGGTTGCACGACTCGGTGGAGATGAATTCATCGTCATACTGCCTGAGCTTTCCCCGGATAAAAAACGAGCAGCCGATATCGCAGAAAAGGTCACTGAAAAAATTCTTGAGGCACTCAACCAGGACTATACGCTGGATAACGCCTCCCATCACAGCTCGGCCAGTATAGGCGTGTGCCTGTTTGGCACTGAGAGCATCACGACCGAAGAGCTGATGAAACAGGCTGATCTCGCTATGTACAAGTCCAAGTCGGCGGGGCGTAACTCACTCAGCTTCTATGATCCCGAAATGCAATCATCCGTATTGAAACGCGCCGCACTGGAAAAGGACTTGCGCAACGCAATTCAACAGCAGCAATTCACTCTCCACTACCAGCCACAGGTTGATATCAATGGCAAAATAACAGGTGCAGAAGCTCTTATCCGCTGGTCATGCCCTGGGAGAGGAGCAGTCGCACCCGGAGAGTTTATCCCCCTCGCTGAAGAGACAAGATTAATCATTCCTCTCGGCGAATGGATTCTGGAAACCGCATGTGAGCAGCTCGCTGCATGGGCAAAAATACCGGACATGTCTCGCCTCAAGATCGCAATCAATGTCAGTCCAATTCAATTTGCCAAAGTTGATTTTGTTGAGCAGGTTCTAAGCACGGTCAAACACACTGGTATCAAACCAGGCAGGCTCAAGCTCGAGCTCACGGAAAGCCATCTGCTACATAACGTGGAAGATATCATTAGTAAAATGCAGATCCTGGGTAATGCGGGCATCGGTTTCTCACTCGACGATTTTGGTACAGGTTATTCGTCTCTCTCCTACCTGAAACGCCTGCCACTGTGGCAACTGAAAATAGATCAGTCATTTGTTCGCGACATACTGACTGACCCGAATGACGCTGCGATTGCAAAGACAGTTGTGGCATTGGCCAACAGCCTTGGGCTGGGTGTAATCGCTGAAGGCGTAGAGACTGAACCGCAACAGGCCTACCTAGCCAAACTGGGCTGCTATAACTATCAAGGTTATCTATTCAGCCGGCCATTACCGATAGATGAGTTCGAGGCATGGTGTAATACATGGCCAGGCAAGACGATGAGCCAGGAGACTGCCCAGCAGTTGCTGATTTAAAGTAATTCCCGACTCACAGAAATCCATTTACACCCTGGCAAATCAGTTCTTTCTTGAGCGATAATTTCCCAGCTCATCGAGCAGCCACTCACGCGTTGTTCCAGGTTCTTCCTGGCCACATTGAACCAGGTAGTATTTGCCACTCATGGCACTTTTCGTAGCAGAGTAATCGATGAATTCTTCAGCGGAACCAATCTTGTCCTTGAAGTAGTCATACTTCTTCTGAATATGCGCAACGGCTTCAGGGCCGTCATGATAGCTGCCATTCCTATTGATTTTGCAGTCGGTTTGACTGACGAAGTTCAACAAATGGTCGATTGCTTCCTGCTCTGCAGGCTGCAATCCTGCAGAAGCACTCGATACAATAATCAGCGCTGAAAAATTAACTGCTTTTTTGAGAACTTGTTCCATGTTCATTGTTCTTTGCTTCCTTATTCAACCGTTACTGATTTGGCAAGATTCCTCGGCTGGTCAACATCCGTTCCCTTGAGTACAGCGACATGATAAGCAAGCAGCTGCAACGGAATGGTAAAGATAATTCGGGCACGAACCTCCTCGAGATTTGACTTGAGTTTTCCCAGCAGGTCGTCGTTCGGAGCAACGGCTACGATTGGCATCTCCTCGTCAACCAGTGCCAACGGGCCATGCTTCAGTTCACCAGCCGGGTAAGCCTCGGCGTGAATGTAGGAGATCTCCTTGAGCTTGAGCGCCCCTTCCTTGGCAACCGGGTACTGTACGCCCCGTCCCAGGAAAAGAGCATTACTCTTGTCACTGAAATGTTCTGCCATCTGGCAGATCGCATCATCGAGTTGCAGTGCGTCCTCAAGGTGGCGCGGCAGGGCTGCCAACTGCTTGACGATGATCGCCTCGCGTTCCCGTGTAATATTGAAACGCCTGCCAAGAACAGTTACCAGTAAAAGTAATGCTACCAGCTGGGTGGTAAAGGCCTTTGTCGAGGCTACACCGATCTCTGGGCCCGCACGCGTCATCAGGTTGAGATCCGTCTCGCGTATCAGCGAACTCTCAGGCACATTACATATGCCAAGAGTTGGCCCGAAGCCCCGTTCCTGCGCTGCCCGCAATGCTGATAATGTATCAGCCGTCTCTCCCGACTGTGAAATGGCGATCACCAGTGTCGCCGGATCCGCTACCGGGTGGCGATAGCGAAACTCGCTGGCAACCTCGACCTGGCACGGAATGCCGGCCAGTCCCTCGAACCAGTTACGTGCAACCATGCCGGCGTGAAAACTGGTTCCACAGGCGATGATACGTACTGACTTGATCCCGTCGAAGAGCTCTGATGCCTTTGGACCAAATGCCGCCTCCAGCACATGTGTATCGGAGAGTCGTCCTTCGAGCGTTTCAGCAATTGCATGTGGCTGCTCGTAGATCTCCTTGAGCATGTAGTGCCGATACTCGCCACGTTCGACTGCATCGGCAGAGATATTACTCTCCTTGATCGGACGCTCTACGAGTTGACCTTGCTGATCATATATCGCCACTTCGCTTGCTGTGATTTGCGCTGTATCACCATCCTCAAGAATGATGAAACGACGGGTTACCGGCAACAGCGCAGAGATATCGGATGCAATAAAGTTTTCACCAATACCGATCCCGACGACTAGCGGACTGCCACGGCGTGCCGCAACAATGACATCTTCCTCGCCCCGGTACATGACGCCAAGCGCGTAGGCACCTTCAAGTTTTTTGACTGTATTCTGTACTGACTGCAGTAATGAGATACCTGACTGCAGCTCATCATAGACTGCATGTACGATGACTTCGGTATCCGTGTCAGATGTAAACAGATGACCATCGCTACTCTGCTGTTCACGCAAGCCGGCATGATTTTCAATGATCCCGTTATGCACCAGTGCCACAGATTCCTTGCAGCTATGTGGATGTGCGTTGCTGACCGTCGGCTCACCATGTGTAGCCCAACGGGTGTGCCCGATGCCGGTATTCCCCTGCGGAGATGCGTCATTCACTCGTGTTTCGAGTTGTGCGACCTTGCCCTTGGTGCGCTCACGCCACAGCTTCCCGTTTTCGACCAGTGCCACACCTGCTGAATCGTAACCGCGATATTCGAGGCGCTTGAGCCCTTCGATAAGGATTGGCGCAATCGGACGTTGCGCAACGCCGCCAACAATGCCACACATCAGCCTTTATCCTTTTGTGGTCGTTTCCAGTTCATCACGCTTCTCTGTTTTGTTCGGCTCAGTGCCAGTGCATTTTCTTCAACATCTGCAGTAATCGTGGAACCGGCAGCAATTGTTGCTCCTGATTCGACAGTTACAGGTGCGACCAGCTGGGTATCGGAACCGACGAATACGCGGTCACCGATAACGGTTCTGTGCTTGTATGCACCATCATAATTACAGGTGATAGTTCCAGCACCAATATTCACAGCCTCACCGACAGTTGCATCACCGACATAACTGAGGTGATTAATCTTGGAGCCCCTGGCAACCTGTGCATTCTTGATTTCGACAAAATTTCCAATATGACATTCAGGTGCAAGCTCAGTACCGGGACGGATGCGTGCATAAGGCCCAACCTGGCAAGACTCACCGATAATGGCATCCTCGATTACACACATCTCCTTAACCACGGTACCGGCTGCAATTTTGCAATTGCGTAAAATGGAGTTGGCCCCAACACGCACACCTTCACCCAACTCGACATCGCCATCGAGGATGACATTAACATCAAGCGTCACATCCTGCGATACATTGGCATTGCCGCGAATATCAATTCGCGCCGGGTCAATCACTGTCACACCGTCACGCATCAACTGTTGTACCCTGGCACGCTGAAGCTCGCGCTCAAGTTCAGCCAGCTGTACCCGGTCATTGACACCGGACACCTCGAACATATCGTCCGGGCGTGCCGTGGAGATGACAACACCTTCTTTCACTGCCATGCCGATAATATCTGTCAGGTAGAATTCACCCTGGGCATTGTTGTCATCAAGCCTCTCAATCCAGGTCGTAAGACGCTCCCGGTTAATCAGCATGATGCCTACATTAACCTCGTGGATAGCAAGTTCTGCCGGAGAAGCATCTTTCTGTTCAACAATATGGCTGACCGCACCCTCTTCATCGCGCACGATACGACCATAACCTGCAGGGTTGTCGAGTTCGACTGTCAGCATTCCGAGGCTGCTATCAGCGGAAGATTCGATGAGCCTTACAAGTGTTTCATGACGGATCAGGGGAACATCACCATAGAGAACAAGAATCTTGTCGACCGATTGCAAATGCGGCATCGCCTGTGCAACGGCGTGGCCTGTTCCCAGCTGTTTGTCCTGCAGTACCCACTCAAGATTGGCTGAAGTGATTTTCTCGCGAACCAGTTCGCCACCGTGACCATAGACCACCGTGGTGTTATCAGGCTCAAGCTTATGTGCCGTATCGATCACTTGCGACAGCATCGGCTTGCCGGCAATCGGGTGCAGCACCTTTGGCAAGGCAGACTTCATACGGTTGCCCTGGCCAGCTGCGAGTATCACAACGCCAAGTTTCATACTTGTGATATCCCTTTAATGGGGCAGGCCCGGGGAGGTGTGAACACCCGAGGACTTTTCCTCACCCGGCAGTGCATCACGCACCTCCTGGGTGGAGACAGGAATACAAACTTCCCCTTTTGTACTATATCGCTGCTCATACTGGGTCCTGTTTTCCCTACCCGAAGGCCATACCCGGAAACGGAATATTAATAGTGAATAGGGCATTGTATCGAAACATCTGCCTGACATGAAGCGAATGAAAAAGGCCATACTCAAATGAACATGGCCTTTTGAACCGATTTTGTTGCCCGGGGTCAGCCGCGCTTGTTAGCTACCTTGCGCAACTTCTCGAGGGAACGCAGACGGGCTGCAGCATCGGCAAGCTCTGCCGCTGCCTTGGCGTATTCGAATTCGGCGCTCTTGTCTTTCATCGCCTCTTCGGCACGCTTTTTGGCTTCAAGTGCCGCTGCCTCATCAAGATCCTCGGCTCGTACCGCTGTATCAGCAAGTACGGTGACCAGGTGCGGCTGCACCTCGAGCATGCCTCCAGAGATGAAATAGTGCTTTATTTCACCATTGCCTTCGTCAACACGCACATCGCCCGGCTTCAGTGTTGTTACCAGTGGCGTGTGACGTGGTGCAATACCGAGTTCGCCCATGACGGCTGGTGCATAGACCATTTCGGCCAGGCCGGAATGGATTTCACCTTCGGCACTTACGATATCGACATGGATTGTCATAGACATCTCTCTGTTCCCCGTAGTAGCCTGATATTACTTCATTTTCTCGGCATTTTCGACAGCTTCGTCGACGGTACCGCACATATAGAAGGCCTGCTCCGGAAGGTGGTCGTATTCACCTTCAGCGATCGCCTTGAAGCTGGCAATTGTTTCCTTGAGGGAAACGTATTTACCAGGCGCGCCGGTGAAGACCTCTGCAACGAAGAAAGGCTGTGACAGGAAGCGCTGAATTTTACGTGCGCGGGATACTGTCAGCTTGTCTTCTTCAGAGAGCTCGTCCATACCGAGGATGGCGATGATGTCCTTGAGTTCCTTGTAGCGCTGCAGCAGGCCCTGTACACCACGTGCGGTGTCATAGTGCTCGGCACCGACCACGTTCGGATCGAGGATGCGAGAAGTTGAATCAAGTGGATCAACCGCAGGATAGATACCCAGCTCGGCGATTGAACGTGACAGTACCAGTGTCGCATCAAGGTGAGCAAAGGTAGTCGCCGGAGACGGGTCAGTCAGGTCATCCGCAGGCACGTATACGGCCTGGAACGAGGTGATAGAACCTGTCTTGGTTGAAGTGATACGCTCCTGCAGTACACCCATCTCTTCAGCCAGTGTTGGCTGGTAACCTACCGCTGATGGCATACGGCCAAGCAGTGCTGATACCTCGGTTCCCGCAAGGGTGTAACGATAGATGTTATCAACGAACATCAAAACGTCACGGCCTTCGTCACGGAAGTATTCAGCCATTGTGAGACCAGTCAGTGCAACACGCAGACGGTTGCCGGGCGGCTCATTCATCTGGCCATAAACCAGTGATACCTTATCAAGTACGCCACCTTCATCCATCTCGTGGTAGAAGTCGTTACCCTCACGAGTACGCTCACCAACACCTGCAAATACGGAGAAACCGGAGTGCTCAACCGCGATGTTACGAATCAGCTCCATCAGGGTTACGGTCTTACCAACACCGGCACCACCGAAGAGGCCGATCTTACCGCCCTTGGCGATTGGCATGATCAGGTCGATAACCTTGATACCAGTCTCGAGAATCTCGGTCGCTGATGACTGCTCGTCAAAACTTGGAGCAGAACGGTGAATCGGCATGCGCGCTTCGGCATCAACCGGGCCAGCATCGTCAACAGGCTCACCCAATACGTCCATTACACGACCCAGTGTAGCCTGACCAACAGGTACCTGGATTGGTG
>NZ_MPRK01000135.1 GCF_002021095.1 Solemya elarraichensis gill symbiont
GCGACCAGTGATTGATTGTAGATATTGCTTGAGGAGCGAATGCAGATACGTCCTTTCCATTTCTCATCGGTCAGTGCTTCGTAGGTAGAGAGTTCCTCCGGCTTAACGCGATCCTTGGCATAAAAAATCGGGCGGGCGCGTACTGACAGGCCATACCAGAATCCCTCGGAATTTCTCAGGTGGACAGGAATGCGTTGCTCAAGTTTGTCCGAATTCACTTTTTGCAACAGGTCTGCAGCTTGTGCGCGATGCAGTCGTCCTGCATCCGTGGTGATCAGCAGGTCAGCTGGTGAGTTGATGCCTTCTGTCTCAAGGCGCTTGAGCAGGGCGTCGGCCTTGCCCGTGACCAGGTTGACTGTAATGCCGGTTTCTTGGGTGAATTGATCAAGAAGCGGCTTGATCAGCGCCTCTTTGCGTGCAGAGTAGAGGTTAACTTCTTCGCTTGCAGCCATGCTTGCGTTGCTGCCGAGCAGCAGGATAGCGACAGCGAAGAGGGCCTTGGCCATATTCATTTTCGATGTTCCCCAGGATAGTTTGTTCACTCAATGGGGGGCATCTTACTGCAAATGAGAATGATTCGCAATACTAACTGGATGGTAATATTACCCGGTATCTACTGATCAGAAAACGATAGTTCTATTCCGATAGGCGAGAACCCTGTGCTGCAGGTGTTGCCATATGGCACGTGCGAGAACGATCTTCTCGAGGTCGCGCCCCTTGCGTACCAGGTCGTCAATCGAGTGTTCATGGCTGACACGTACCACGTCCTGTTCGATTATGGGTCCGGCATCAAGATCGGCAGTCACATAGTGGCTGGTTGCACCGATAATTTTAACGCCGCGTTCGTAGGCGGCGTGGTAGGGGCGAGCGCCTGCAAAGGCTGGCAAAAACGAGTGGTGAATATTGATGACCTTGTGCGGCCAGGCTGACACGAAATCCTCGCTGAGAATCTGCATGTAGCGGGCAAGCACGACGAAATCGACACCATAGTGCTGCAGCAATTCGAGCTGCTTCTGCTCCTGCTGGGCCTTGTTCTCCTTGTTGACCGGCAGGCAATGAAAATCGATACCGAGACGCTCAACCGCGGGTCTGAGGGTTTCATGATTACTGATGATCAACGGAATTTCGACGCGCCATTCGCCTGTTTCGTAACGAGCAAGAATGTCGTAAAAACAGTGTGAGTGCTGTGAAACGAACAGTGCCATGCGTTGTACATGGTCGGTAAACTCAAGAGACCATTCCATCTGCATCTCTCTGCCCAATGCATCTGCAAAAGCGACATCAATATCATTTCGCTCAAGGTCGAACTGGTCTAGTGACCAGGCGACGCGCATGAAAAACATACCCTGTTCCGCATCGACATACTGGTCGAGTGCAGTGACATTGCCGCCATGACGGAAAATAAAATCGGTCACGGCGCGTACGATGCCGCGCCGGTCAGGGCAATGGATAAGCAGAATGGCGCTGTTGAGATGGTCAGTCATGGATTAGACGCCGTACTTTTCAGAATAAGCGAGAACCGGTTTCAGCCAACTATTGTATTCGGGCGCCTCTTCGACGAAGGTAATCATATCTTCAAGATGAGCAATCGCACTGACAGGAATGCCTATATCAGACTCAACTTCCTGAACGGCCGATTTCTCACCCTGGCCGCGTTCCTGGCGGTCCAGTGCGATCACAACACCGGCGGGTTCCGCATTCTGTGCGCGAATGATTTCGACCGATTCACGCACGGAGGTGCCAGCCGAGATAACATCGTCAATGATGAGAACGCGTCCTTCCAGGGGGTGGCCGACGATAATACCGCCTTCGCCATGGTCTTTTGCCTCTTTGCGATTAAAGGCGTAAGCGACGTCGATATCATGATTGTCTGCAAGTGCAGCAGCGGTAACAGCTGCCAGGGGAATGCCCTTGTAGGCCGGGCCGTAAAGCACGTCAAACTGGATGCCGCTGTCGACGATCGTCTGCGCATAGTAACGCCCGAGTTCGGCAAGACTGACGCCAGTATTGAAGAGCCCGGTGTTGAAAAAGTAGGGGCTCAGACGGCCTGATTTCAGGGTGAATTCACCAAAGCGAAGAACCTCTTTGTCGAGGGCGAATTTGAGAAAGCTGCGCTGATAATCTTGCATTTTCTTTACGGTTTGTGTGCGAATAGCGCATTGTCGGGCGATGAGGGCCTGTAATCAAGTAGAATGTGACAATTCGTTAACTGCTTTGTTTGATTTATGTCTCCACGCGTTCCTTTCAGTACCAGGCCTGGCCGTCACGAGCGGCACTTCATGCGCAAACTGGATAACCCCATGTTTCCGAGACCGATTCTCGATTACGAGGATGACGCCCTGCTGGACGCCCAGCGCCAGGATCACGAGGAGTTACTGGAGTTCATTACAGGCCTGCGCAAGCTGATTGAGTCTGTAATCAATCTCAAGCCCAACGAGGAGTCACAACGAATTCTCGATCTCAAGGGCGAATTCGACAAGGCGTATGAAAAGGCCTGCACACTGGCGGATGACCAGGCAGGTAACAAGTCGGCAATATCCGAAATGATCAATATCATCATGCAGGTGATTCGCCGATCAGCCGGGGATGACCCGATGGCGCTTAAGGAGTTTGCAGACGAGGAACTCGCCAGGAGCAACCATTTTCGCCTGTGTGAACATGCACTGGTCGCAGACCTGCTCGATCCTGCTTCACTGATCCTAGAGGATGAGCTGGTTGCTGTGTTGCTAGGCGCGCCCGAAGATGAATTCAGTTCTGCGCTTGAGTTGTTCGATGAAGAACAACGAGCAGAACTTGTGCAGCAGGCACAATCTTCTATTTCCCGCTTCGATACGCCGGATACAGATGGGTCGCAACGTATTGCTCAGATGGGGACGGTTGGTTAACTATTCAGGGTCTCCTGCATTTGCACCGCACCAGAACAGGGAGGATTCTCCGTTATTGGCGCCCGTGCGCGCCACCGCGCGCTTTCAACATTCATTGACGCGAAGCGTCACATACTAGTCAGTGCTTGCCTGGATACAGCGGTAGCCACCGAGTGTTTTGTTGCAAAAGAGCTCAATTGTGCCACTGACACTGACCGTGAGAGTGCTGCTGCCAGCCTCGATGGCTGCTGGTGCTGCCTTCGCTTCCATGGCCATCATATTTCCACGCAAGTAGGGAACGGGCGGAGGTACATTGCCATTGTTGATCGAGACATCGACAATTCGAAAGTCTTCAAAACCGAATGCGCTGGCACTCTGCCGTGCGCGCTGGCGGAATGCCAGTATCGCTTCATCGGTCAGTTTTTTCAGGGCCGCATCTTTAGCGCTTCTGGATACCTGGTAACCAAGATTCCGCATTGCCAGCTTTTCCTGCAGTACCGCGATTAACTCACCGAGTTTTTCGCTATCGCCAGATTCGAGGTGCAGTGACTGGGAAGCGCGCCATCCCTTGATACGCGTTTTGTCGTAAACGGCACTGGTACGGTAGTCGAGTGTGCGCACCTCGATGCCGTCAATCTTTTTTGCTTCATCTACAGCCCAGTTGATCGCCTTGTTGACCTCCTTTGCCGCATGCGCAGCATTGCCGGCCTGGAATTCAGCGTAGAGTTCTGCAACCAGCAGGTCGTTTTCAATCTCCTGGGCAGCTTCGGCGCTCAGGCGAACACGATTATAGGCGTCACTTGTTTCAGCCACTGTATTGCCGACGAACGGCAGGATGGCAAGTAGAAGGACTGCAAGCAGTGTACGCATAGGATTCTCCCCGGGAATGCGATAACTAGAGCAGAACGCGTTCGATACCATCTTTCTGCAGGCCATCAATAAACTTCATCTGCCAGTTGTCTCCAAGCAGCTTGTTGGCCATCTCGATGACGATGTAATCGGCCTTGAGACCGGTCTCATCCTGGTATTTCGCCAGACCCTGCAAGCAGGCAGGACAGGAGGTGAGTAACTTGCTCTCCTGTACATCGGTGCGTTCCTTTCCTGTCAGACTCGTGACGCCTTTGAGAAGTTCCTCCGATTTGCGGAAGCGTAACTGGCTGGCGATGTCCGGACGGCTGACGCCAAGGGTTCCGGATTCACCACAGCAGCGATCCGACATTTGCACTTCACTGCCGGTGAGGTCGCCTGCGACCTTGAGTGAGGGATACTTCTTCATCGGGTTGTGGCAAGGCTCATGGTAGAGATACTTGCGTCCGGTGGATCCGTTCAGTGATATGTCTTTTTCCAACAGGTATTCGTGAATATCCAGCAGGCGACAACCGGGGAAGATTTTTTCAAACTCATATTTCAGCAGTTGGTCCATGCAGGTGCCGCAAGAGACAACCACTGTCTTGATATCAAGATAGTTGAGGGTGTTGGCGATACGGTGGAAGAGTACGCGATTTTCTGTCGTGATGCGCTGCCCCTGATCTGCGAGTCCTGCAGATGTCTGCGGATAGCCACAGCAGATATAACCGGGAGGCAGAACCGTTTGTGCGCCGGTTTTATGCAGCATGGCGATGGTTGCCAGTCCGATATCAGAAAACAGACGTTCTGAACCACATCCGGGAAAATAGAAAACAGCATCACCATCTCCGTTCTGATTAGGATCGGAGATGATGGGTACTTGCGTCTTGTCTTCAAGGCGCAGAGCTTCACGAAAGCCCTTTTTGGGCAGGTCAACACGGATCGGCCTGCGTACCAGTTCGATCACCTGTTCTGTTACTGTTGCTTTCTCTGTTGTCGCTTTCGGTAGCGGCGGTGTTTTGCTGACGATGCCAGTCAGGCGCGCCATTGTATGCCCGGCATTGAGTCCGCGAAATCCCCACTTGCCCAGTGTTGTACGCAGGAAGCGTACAGTGCCCGGGTTGGTGGTGTTGAGAAATGCCATCGCAGCCTTAGCCCCGAGGCTGGTGCGTTTCTGGCCGCGATTGACGAGAATTTTACGCATGCGCGTGGTGACTTCGCCAAAATCGATATCAACCGGGCACGGATTGAGGCACTTGT
>NZ_MPRK01000136.1 GCF_002021095.1 Solemya elarraichensis gill symbiont
CCCATAGACCTCGGCCACCATGGTTTGCAGAACGGGTGGGCCCGGCGGCATCTCGACAACGGCTATTCTCGCACCTGCCTGCTCGGCAATTGGCGTAACAAATCGCGCGCAGCTTCTGCAATCTCGTGACTGCTGCGTTCACGATCTCCTTTATCTAGAAGCATGACCTGTATGTCAGACTGCCATGGCTGCATGCGCAGGTAGTAGTGCCTGACCATGCCGTTGAAATTGAATGGTGAAACAGTACCGACGTAGCTCTGCATCGCGGTAATCTCTTCCATGCTCTTCAGCGCATCAACCAGCTTGTAAGTAAAGCTTGCAGTTGTTGGTAGTAGCGTTCCTTCGGGCAGATTGATAACAACGTTAAATTCCGGCTTGTTATCAAATGGCAGCATCTTGACTGCCACGGCCTTTGTATAGAACATCGAGCAGGCCGCAAAAAACAGCACGATAATGACAGCCAGGAACATGCGTGATTTGACCTTGCTCTGGATAAGCGGCTCAATCACCGGGCGAAAAATGTTGCCGATCAGATTCTGGGTTTTCTCTTCACGAACAGCAGCCTTGTTCAGGGCATTCATTTTCGGTCGCAGCTTGTAGGCAAACCACGGCGTGAAAACCAAGGCAGCAAACAGTGAAAATGCCATCGCAACAGAACCGAACAGGGGGATCGGAAACATGTAGGGCCCCATCATGCCGCTGACAAAGCCCATTGGCAGCAGCGCTGAAAGAACTGTCAGTGTCGCAATAATCGTGGGATTACCAACTTCACGTACAGCATCAACCGCCGTGTCTATACGTGTCTCTCCATCATGCAGCCATCGCCGGAATATATTTTCCACCACAACGGTTGCATCATCGACAAGAATACCGATGGAGAAGATCAGCGCGAACAGGCTGACACGGTTAATCGTGTAGCCCATAACCCAGGCTGACCAGATTGTGATAAGGATAACAATCGGAATGATCGTAATAACAACAACTGCAGGTCTCCTGCCGATTGTGATCCATGACAGCAGTGACACTGCAATAGCGGCGCCAAGCAGGGACGTCAGCAGTTCATTAACCTTGTCGTTGGCTGTTTTACCGTAGTTGCGGGTAATTTCGACGTTGATGCTATCCGGAATGAGGCGCCCTTTGAGCGATTCCAGTTTCGCCAGGAGATCCTCGGCTACCGTTACACCGTTTGTGCCCTCTTTTTTTGCAATCGCAATTGTGACAGCAGGTGCTATCCCGGTCTGTTTATCGCTGCCGTTTGCCGGACCGCTGAAGTAGTTGACTATCCTGCTCGGCACCTCTTCCCCGTCAACTACGTTAGCAATATCTGCAACATAAATGGGGGCACCATCATGCGTACCTAGAACGAGCCGACCGATCTCCTCACCATTCTTCAGGAAATGGCCTGATGTAATAGTGAAATGCGAAGTGTTTTTTTCAATCGTACCAACCTTTTTCTCTTCGTTGGCTGCACGAATGGTTCTGGCTATCTGGTTAAGACTGATGTTATATCCCGCCAGGCGCTCTGGCAGTACTTCGATACGAATCTGCTGACTTCTCCCTCCTGCGACAAATCCCTGACCTGTATTCGGCACCTCTTTGAGGCGTTGCACAACGTCTGTTGCCAGCACCCTGAGTGTCGAATCATCAACCTCTTCGGACCAGAGCGTTACTGTCACCACGGGAACATCATCAATTCCCTTGGGCTTCACCAGAGGCATCGACACGCCGGGAGAAATCTTGTCGAGATTTGACTGGAGCTTGTCATGAACCTTGACGATAGATGGTCCCAGCTGTTCTCCAACTTCAAAACGTACGGTTACTATTCCCTGGCCGCGCTCGGATGCGGAATAGACATGCTTGACCCCGGGAATATCACTCATGATGCGTTCAAGCGGATCAATCGCAAGGCTGGCGACCTGCTGAGGAGAGACCCCGGGATATGTAATAAATATATCGATCATGGGGACCGATATTTCCGGGTCTTCCTGTCGCGGAGTAAAAAGCAGGCCCAATACACCAATGAAAAGGCTGGCGATTAGCAGCATTGGTGACAATGGAGAGGTGATAAAGGTACGCGCAAGGTTTCCGGCCAGCCCGAGAGAAACCTTCTCTTCATGAGGCAGCGGCGGGTGACCAGGTGCAGGCCGTCGTGTTCGGACCTTCTCAGGGAGCTTCATTCTGAATCTCCTTTATTCGAACATTATCTACAACGATTGCTCGAAATATGTCTCTCTACTACACGTGACGAGTATGCTGTTACTTATCGTAAGTCACGTACGTAGGATGGTATATCTGCATTTAGTGCTTGCGAGAAATTGGCGAATGTCATGGTGACAGTGGCCAATTCAACATCGTCAAAATTAGCGTTAGTAACAATAGCGCGCCTGAGAATTGAGCCACTCATGACGGCGTGACTTAAATCCACATCAGTCAGGTTGGTTCCTCGCATTCTGCAATCCTCGGCAAGCACGTTACGCATTTTTGCCCCCTTCAGATTCGCATCATCGAAGTTGGCAAGATTGATCACACTGAAACCATCATTGCGGACACTTTCCAGGTTAATATTGCTGAGGTCGGACTCTGAAAATATTGCCGCGTTCAGGTGACTGTCACGAAAGTCGCTGTCATTCAGTTTCGAGTTTGAGAGATTGGACTTGATCATCCTGCAGCCCTGGGCAAAAACGTTCGTGAGATCGCTTGCGTGCATGTCTGTATAGCTCTGGTTGGTTCCCTCAAGTCTCGAATTGGCGAAAGTTGAATTACCCATCATGACGCGTCGAAAATCTGCGTGGCTCAGGTTCGCATTAGAGAGATTACAACACTCCAGGTTTGCCGCGGTCGAGCGCAACTCGCTACCGAACTGCGCGGCTGTCATGTTTGCGCCTTCCAGGTTTGAATGACCCAGGTTTGCCTCACGCAGGATCGCCCTTGAGAGATTAGCGCCACGCAAGTCAGACCCACCAAGATTTGCGCCGGTGAGATTGGCACCGGTTAAATCAGCATCTCTGAGGTTTGCTCCCTGTAATTCCATTTCCCGGAGGTCAGCACCTGCAAGAGTGTCAGAATCAACACTAGCGAGGACCTCATTCGTATCCAGTTGTGTGATTTCGACCATCTATAGAGTTCCTTGTGTGTAAATGAATCTATGCACCTGATGCTTTCAGTAAAGCTACAACAATAAAGAGCAAAACCACACACCCAAACCAACAGGCACAGGAAATATCGAACCTCTCTATCTTTACTTTAATACCGGGTATTAATAGAGAGTTGATTTAAATCAACTATATTCCAATTTGATCAGGTTAGCGCGGGGTTACAAAAATCATCATTATCCTGGCCGAAAGCTCATCATCGGCGGTTATCGCAGCCGTCCACTTGGGCAAAGCCTGGGCAAACCAGATCAGGAAAACAATCAGCACAACCTTCTTGCTGGTCGATAGTTGCTTGTATCGCTCACGCAAATCCTCATGATCCTTGTCGCGCTTGGGATCAGCCATATCTCCTCACCATCCATTTTTTATAACTATTCTCAGCCGATGATTATTATTGTTAATTCGGCGCCTGCCTGTGATTTCCGTGCAGTGTCAGTGCACATCTTTTTGTAGTTATTGGTCAGGTATTGATGAATATAGCGCAAAACTGCTGTGATGAGGCAACTCTTGAGAAAAAGAGTGCATACTGTTCAATAAATGACAGTGAACATAACTGCTATCACTTACAACCATTTTCGTTGATAATGATGCAAGCATAAGGGGAATTTCGCACCTGGACAGATTTGTGCTGTGGCGCGTGTCTAACCAAAAAAATAGACAGGGATTTCAAATCAGCTGTGGAAATAGTGGGAGAGCGAGTGGCCAATATTCTGGTAATTGATGACTCATCCAGTAATCGGGAATTTATTTCCTCGGTACTGGAGTATGAAGGACATAAGATTCTTCAGGCTTCAAATGGCCATGATGGTATTGAAATGGCTGAAATCCATGATCCGGACGTGATCATCCTGGACATCATGATGCCCGAAATGGATGGTTATGAAACCTGCCGTATCATTCGTTCACACCCTCTTGCTGCCCTGACATACATCATATTCCTGTCTGCCAATGGGGAGATTACTGACAGAGTCACCGGACTGGATACCGGTGCAGATGCCTATCTCTCAAAACCCTTCGCGCCTGAAGAACTCAAAGCCGTCGTCCGTACAGGCGTGCGCACGACAAGGGAATGCCGCAATGCCATGAAAGACGGCCTCACCGGGCTCTGGAATCGGCGCGCATTCGACAGCATGCTAAGTCACGAGTTCGAATCGGCCTTGCGCTACGACTATCCTGTTTCACTGGCGATCATGGATATCGATCGTTTCAAGGCCGTGAATGACAATTTTGGTCATGACGAGGGTGACCTTGTTCTTGCAATTACTGCCGCCATGTTGAACAAGATTGCACGTCCAAGCGACCTGACATTTCGATGGGGTGGAGAGGAATTCGTGTGGTTACTACCTCACACCGGCCTGGACAATGCCACCATCGCAGCCGAACGTTTGAGATCAAAGATCGAATCACATCTTTTTGAAGACGTTGGATCATTGACCGTCAGTTTCGGAATTACCGAAATACTCAAGGATGACTCGACAGAAACTCTGTGGAAACGTGCCGACGAAGCCCTTTACCGCGCAAAAAATAACGGGCGCAATCGTATAGAAGTGGCTCGCTGACCGAACCGGATTACGGTTTAGAAAATACGGGCCTAAAAAATGTCCTTTAGTAATTGGGTGTAAAGGCCAAGAATGTATATAAAAAAATAAACAATCAAATCACCATCATGTCGTATCCACAAGCGTGTCTTTGATCTCGTGATGTAAAACGGGACATCCAAGTCGCCCTTTTACACTCGATCTTCGACAGCCTTTATTGCCCCGGACGCCCTGCGT
>NZ_MPRK01000137.1 GCF_002021095.1 Solemya elarraichensis gill symbiont
CCTCCGGCCCCCATTCCAATGGCTATTCCCTGATTCGCCGTATTCTGCAAGCTGCCGATGCTGACCTCTCCGAAGAGATCGACGGCCGCCCGCTTGGTGATGCGCTGATTGCACCGACACGCATCTACGTCAAGCAACTGCTGAAAGTGATCCAGTCAACTGATGTGCATGCACTTGCACATATTACCGGCGGTGGCCTGCCAGAAAACCTGCCGCGCGTCCTGCCTGACGGGCTCAATGCAGAAATCAGTCTCGACAGCTGGGAGATGCCTCCCCTGTTCCGCTGGTTGCAGCAGAAAGGCGGCGTTGAAGAGTCAGAAATGCTACGTACCTTCAACTGCGGTATCGGTATGGTTGTCGTCGTTCCTGAAGATGAGAGCGATCGCGCCACTGAACTGTTGCAGGCCGAGGGAGAAACCGTCTACCGTATCGGCCGTATCGTCAAGGGTGACGAAGGCTCACGGGTTATCTACAGCTAACCCGGATATTTCACAAAGACGGACGATATTTTGAATAGAACATATTACTCTCAATTGGTTGCTACATTATTTGGTTGCCTGCAGATATCACGACTTGTCCTATTCGGGTTCAGGCAGTTTCTGGCGTTGCATATTGTTCGGCGCATCCCTGCGCCTCACCCCGGTGGGGCTTACGCGAAAAAACGCTCCTGGCGTTTTTTTGCCCGATCCACCTCGAGCCATAGCAATGGCTATGCCTCTTCAGTCGATCGAACAAACTGCTTAGCCAGAAACAACCTGATTCCCGAATCCTTCATGAAGTATCCGGGCTAACACGGACAGGCGCATGCTTCGTATTGTCGTACTTGTTTCCGGTAATGGCAGCAACCTGCAGGCAATTCTGGATGCTGCCGCCGAGCCGGGTTTTGCTGCTGAAGTCGTTGCTGTCGTCAGCAATAGGCCAGATGCCTATGCACTGCAACGCGCAAATTACGCTGGCGTGAAATCGGTCGTAGTTGACCATACCGGCTTCAGTGACCGCGACAGCTACGATGCCGAGTTAATCAATACTATTGACAGCTTTGAACCGTCCCTTGTACTGCTTGCCGGCTTCATGCGTATCCTGACGAGTGACTTTGTGCGCCACTACAGCTGTCGTTTACTCAACATCCATCCGTCACTGCTACCGAATCACAAGGGCCTGCACACGCATCGCCGTGTTCTGGAAAACGGTGATGACACACATGGCGCCAGTGTCCATTTCGTTACCGAGGAGCTCGATGGTGGGCCGGTTGTTTTGCAGGCAAAAATCGGGGTTCAGGAAGATGACACCAGCGACAGCCTTGCTGAACGCCTGCTCAAAAAAGAGCACCAGATCTATCCCCTGGTCGTGAACTGGATCGCTGAAGGCCGTCTTACCTGTAAGGGCAACACGCCGCTGTTTGACGGAGAGCCCCTGGATGCCCCACTTCAACTGGATGAGTTGTAAGCGGGAACGCTAACCCTGGCTTTTCATCACGAACGCGGCAGGGTCACACCAGTCTGACCATGGTACTTGCCGCCACGATCCTTGTAGGAAGTTTCGCACACCTCGTCAGACTCAAAGAAAAGAAACTGTGCTACACCTTCGTTGGCGTAGATTTTTGCCGGCAGTGGCGTGGTGTTGGAAAACTCTAGCGTCACGTGCCCTTCCCATTCCGGCTCAAGCGGCGTGACATTCACGATGATGCCGCAGCGGGCATAGGTTGACTTGCCAAGACAGATCGTCAGCACATTGCGTGGAATACGCAAATACTCAACCGTACGTGCAAGCGCAAAGGAATTCGGCGGGATGATACAGACATCAGAGGTCACATCGACGAAACTCTCGTCATCAAAATTTTTGGGATCGACGATTGCCGAATTGATATTGGTAAAAATCTTGAACTCGTTCGCACAGCGCACATCGTAGCCGTAGCTCGAGGTTCCGTAGGAGATCGCGCGCCCATGCTCGAGATCACGTACCTGCCCTGTTTCAAAGGGCTCTATCATGCCGTGGCTCTCGGCCATACGACGAATCCACTTGTCAGACTTGATTGTCATGGGAAAACTCTTTGTTCCTGCCAATATCAATAAAACCAGGCGAGAGTGTACTCCGACACCCGACAATTGGCGAGCCCCGTACTTGAAATCGGCGGCCAAAGGCCATATAAACAGTCCCATATTCACAATTTTTTCAGAACCCCAGGGCGGGGTTCTCCTATTACGGAGTAACAGATGCTGCGCATTTTTCTCTTCCTGGCGACCAACTTCGCCGTTTTACTGCTTGTTGGTATCATTTTCCAGCTGCTCGGTATCGAGGGCATACTGCAGGAGAATGGCGTTGATATGAACCTGCAGGCACTGCTGGTGCTTTCAGTTGTGATCGGTTTCGGTGGTTCCTTCTTCTCGCTGTTTATGTCCAAGTGGCTGGCAAAGCGCAGCATGGGTGTGCAGGTCATTGAGACACCAAACGGCCAGGCAGAGCAGTGGCTTGTTGATACAGTTACCCGCCAGGCCCAGCAGGCAGGTATCGGCATGCCGGAAGTTGGTATTTTCGACTCACCCGCACCGAATGCCTTCGCAACCGGGGCCAATCGAAATAATTCACTGGTCGCTGTCAGCGCCGGCCTGCTGGAGAACATGAACCGCAATGAAGTTGAAGCGGTCCTTGCTCATGAAGTCAGTCACGTGGCGAATGGTGACATGGTGACACTGACCCTGATACAGGGAATTGTGAACAGCTTCGTCATCTTCTTCTCACGTGTCGTCGGACACCTGGTCGATCGGGTAATTTTCAAAACAGAACGCGGATACGGACCCGGCTATTACATTGGATCGATAGTTGCACAGATCATTTTCTCGCTGCTCGCCTCGATGATCGTCATGTGGTTCTCACGCCGCCGCGAGTTTCGCGCTGACGCAGGAGGCGCCGCCCTGGCTGGCAGACACAATATGATTGCGGCTCTGAGACGGCTGCAGACAGCGCATGATCCGCAACCCCTGCCGGACGAGATGGCAGCATTCGGCATCAGCGGCAAGGTTAAAAGCCTTTTCAGTAGCCACCCGCCGCTGGATGAGCGCATCATCACGCTGGAAAATTCCACTCAATAGAGGGCTTGTAATCCCCGCATTCCGCAACGGCACCCGACTGCCTGGAATGCGGGGTTCTCTTCATCACGGATCATCAACTGGTGCAATAAGCGGCTTAATTCCGTATCATATTCATATTCCAGCGCCAGATAGTCAGCCCATTGGATTTCCTACACATTCTGTTTCTCGCCTTTGTACAGGGCATCACTGAATTCCTCCCGATCTCGAGTTCTGCGCACCTGGCACTTGCGCCTTATATCGATGGCATGGCTGACCAGGGGCTCTCATTTGACGTCGCTATCCACGTCGGTTCACTTCTCGCCGTTATTCTCTATTTCCGTAAGGATGTACTGGCGCTCACCATTGATACCACCCGGCATTACCTGCTGCGAGGACCAGAGACAAGCCACAGCCACCTCGGCAAACACATCATCATAGCCACCCTGCCGATTGTTGTTATCGGTGCTGCGACTGTCGGATTCGCCATGGACGACCTGCGTAATCCGGTTATCATCGGGCTCGCAAGTATCATTTTCGGCCTGTTGCTCTGGTACAGCGACTGGCGCGGTGAGAAGAATCGCACTCTCGACAGCATGAAGGTGACGGATGCATTACTCGTCGGCCTGCTGCAGGCCTTTGCGATTATCCCGGGTACTTCGCGGTCTGGCATTACTATCACCGCAGGCCTGCTGCTTGGCTACAAGCCAAGGGAAGCTTCTCGCTTCTCCTTTTTTCTCGCGATTCCGACAATTCTTCTCTCCGGCGTATTGATGAGCTATAAACTCATTACCGGGGAGGATGGAGTTGACTGGGGTGACATGCTGATCGGAGCAGTGCTCTCTTTCCTGTTCGCCTGGCTCGCTATCCACTGGTTCCTCAAGCTGCTGGACAGAACAGGCATGCTGCCGTATGTCATTTATCGTGTAATTCTCGGCACAATTCTGCTGATACTTTTTCTATAATAGAAACCTGAGCTATTCAGGGAGAAACTCATGAGTGCAACTACCGCTGACAATGTCGATCACGCCGAGGTCAAGAAATTTGAAGAACTGGCGTCGCGCTGGTGGGATCCGCAAAGCGAATTCAAACCGCTTCACGATATTAATCCGCTACGCCTCGATTATATCGACGCTGCAGCACCGCTGGCAGGTAAACAGGTGCTCGATGTCGGCTGTGGAGGCGGCATTCTCTCGGAATCCATGGCCGCACGAGGCGCACAAGTCACAGGCATAGATGCCGGCAAGGCACCGCTGGAGGTCGCCCGTCTGCATCTGCTTGAGTCAGGCCTCGAAGTTGATTATCAACAGGTCATGGTTGAAAAATTCGCAGACGAGAGGCCCGCTACTTTTGATGTCGTCACTTGCATGGAAATGCTCGAACACGTACCTGATCCCGCCTCGGTGGTAGCCAGCTGTGCAAAGTTGCTCAAGCCTGGAGGCACTCTCTTCCTGTCAACCATTAACCGCAACCCTAAGGCATGGCTGATGGCTGTTGTCGGCGCTGAATACATTCTCAACATGCTGCCGAAGGGAACGCATGAATATCGCAAATTTCTGCGCCCATCGGAACTCGATGAGTGCTGTCGCCAGGCAAGCCTGAACGTCACCGATCTGACCGGTATGACCTACAATCCGCTAGCCCGTACCTACAAGCTCAATCCGCGCGACATTGATGTCAATTACCTGATGACCGCAGTGAAACCGGAACAAGATGGAAAAGATTGAAGCTGTCCTGTTCGACCTGGATGGCACCTTTGCTGACACCGCGCCTGATCTTGCCTATGCGCTGAATCGCACACTGGAGGCATTCGAC
>NZ_MPRK01000138.1 GCF_002021095.1 Solemya elarraichensis gill symbiont
TATGCCACCGTATCCAGCAGGCGCTTGTGCCACCCCTCAAGCGACGAGGCCTCATCAATGTCCATCAACAGGACACCAAACTGCTCTCCCTTGTCGGCTACCGGCGTTGAATAACGGTAGGCACCACCATCGGATTGCGGCGTTATCATGTGCGCACAGCCGTCACCGAAACAGCGAGCACAGTCACTGTTCTCAATGCACCAGTCATCCTCGGGAAGATCATTCAAGGTAGTCGATGCAAGCCTGAAGGCCTGCTCATCACCCGGCTCACCAAGGCAAATAGCGCCGCTCCTCGCGCCGATCAGGCGACAGATCTCATCAACCAGTTGAGTCAGCACCTTTTCATCGAAGGACTCCAGCGAGAGGCGCCTGCTGACGGTATAAAGCAGTTCCAGTGAACGGTTACTCCTCTCAAGATCGGCTGTCTTGTTGGCAACGCGCTCCTCCAGCTCTTCATAGGTATGCGACAGATCAGCAGTCATCAGGTTAAACGCAGCGCCCAATTGTCCCAGTTCGTCATCTCGCGGGTGACTGCACCTGACAGAAAAATCGCCGTGCCTGACAGCTCCGGCAGTTGCCAACAGTTCCTGCATCGGCTTATGCAGATCACGTCTGACAAAAAGGAGTACGACGATAACTACCACCAGCGTCAGAATAAGTACAAAAAGCTGGATCAGCTGAAGCCTCTCGATTTTTGACTCCGCCTCCAATTCCAGCGCGCGCACAAATTGATGAATGATATCAACAAAAGGATCAACCTCGGCGAGATAGGCCTGGCGCAGGTTGGTGAGCCTGTCGTATGGCTGTTGTGATAGCGGGGTCGCCAGCGCCTGGTCGATATACTCGTTTATCAGCGGAGCCAGCACCTTGTCCCAGCGTTCTACAAGTAAACGATAGGAGTCCTGAACCGGTAACGAGGTTTTTTTCTGCATTACCGATTGAATTCGGTCACTCGCCAGGCGCTCGCGAAATTCCGATACCAACGACGGGGTGCGCACACCAAGTAAATGCACCTCTTGCCTGGCAACCGGTACAAGACTGGCAACAATCCGGTAGGACTGCATTCGCAGTGTGCCTGCCTGGTTGATTGCCGCAGCGAATCCTTTCGCGGTCTGCGTCATGATGACGGAGCTTCCAATACTGATAATTGCCAGTGCCAGGATAGCTGCCATGGCAAGGCCCAGGCGCGCCTGCAGGGAGTGAATCAGCTTTGTATTGAACATGACGTCAGCTTACCCGATTTAGGGCAAACTGGCATCGCCAGCAGTAACTGTCCTTAATCAGGATTTTATTGATTCAGGCTCGATAGTAATCAGTGCCAGTGCTTCGGCGGTTCCCGGTCCCACAGACTTGGCACAGATGACATTTGGCATTACTGCAACGTCATACATCTCTGCCACTGGACCGTCGATGCGGAACCAGTGAACAACGGCACCGGTATTGAGGTCAATTACCTGCACACCAGTCCATGGTTCGGAATCTGCTTCCTCCAGACGCCTGTCAAGATCCAACCCTTCGAATCGATCATAACGGGGACGTGATAGTCCGACAAAAGCGAAATGGCTGTGAAAAGCCAGACCGCGTACAAATCCCGGGCAGAATGCCAGGGGTTCAAAACTTTTGCTATCGAGATTGACGCTACCAAGTTCACCCGTGCCGGAATTGAGCACCCACAGCTTGCCATTGTAGAGACGCGGTGAATGCGGCATAGATAGTCCGTCGCATACCGTCTCGTTGGTCGCCAAATCAATTACGATGCCGCCATCTGCACGGCGGTCACGCCAGCCATCGATGGTATCTGACTTGCAAACTGCTGTGACATAACGCGCTTCACCATTCTCCATTGCCAGGCCATTGAGATGACAGCGGTCTTCAGGAACCAGCTTCGAGATACAAGCGTGTCTTTGATCTCGTGATGTAAAAGGGCGACTTGGATGTCCCGTTTTACATCACGAGATCAAAGACACGCTTGTGAATCTTCACTAATGGAAACGCTCCGAGGTCCGGCTGCACCACCGCTAAAGTCATCTTCAAACGTCCAGCTGACAGAGTGGCTTGCACCTGATGTCAGGGTAACATCCACGTTGGCTTCTTCATCAAGGACGATATCGCCCGCAATAAATCCTGGTGCACCCAGGTTGAGCGTGTTGCTGCCACTGCTGCCGCTGCCGTTATATTCAGCATCGCCGTAGATACCAATAGCTACGTCTTCACCGGCAAGGATTGTACCCGTGTTGTCGATCGTGTTATCCCAGGTGTAACTGCCGGATGGATTCCCTGCTTCACCGACAATAATGCCTGAGCCATTGTAGACTTCCATGGAACCGGAGTTGTTGACCGAGTTTCCATGAGTGAAAACTGTATTGGACGGATAACCGCCTTCTTCGCCCCTGATTGCGACACCAACATTGTCAGCAATGATCGTGCCGCTGTTTGTAATAGTATTATTCGTTAGGTATGCCTCACCGATCGTACTGGAATCGTCCGCAAAGGATGATATGCCCTGGCTTCGAGCACGATGCCTTCCCAAGCCTGGATGATACCGCTGTTATCGATGCTATTGTCAGCAACTTCTGCAATACCTGCTTGTGCGTGTTCACTACCACCATCACTCCACGCCCAAGCACTTGCATCGGCGTACAGAAGTATGCCGGTTGAATCTTCACCATTAACAGTAGAGATGTTACCGCTGTTACTGATGTTATTGTCAAACACGCTGGCATTACCACCAGATGCTTGCGCATACTTAGTATCACTTGAACTAGCTGAGACAGATGATTCCGCATCTGCCCATGCAAAAGCCGAAAGTTCGATGCCAGTTGAGTAATGGGCACCGGTGTCGATCGTTCCGCTATTCACAACGTTATTGTTATGCACCTCTGCGGTTCCAGCCTCTGCTGTTGCGCCACCGCTCGCATAACCACCACTAACTCCTGTTGCAAGAGTATTCGAATCTGCTCCAGCTGAAGCGCTACTGGTCAGGAGAATACCTTGCATATAGCCACTATCGTTTAGATCTTCGCCATAAGTAGTGATAGTGCCGCTGTTAATGACCTCATTGTTATTCACTTGCGCAACACCGCCGCTGGCATCGCTGTTTGCATTTGCAGTAGCGGAGCCACTTGGTGCATAGGCCCTTGCGTCACTGCCGGCATATGCCCATGCGTCAGCTGCGAGAACGATTCCCTGAGAATCTTCACCCATGTGCCCAGTGACTTCTATTGAGCCACTATTTTCAACCAGGTTGCCTTCCACGTCAGCATCGCCAGCATATGAATAGCTTCCAATGTCAGCCACATTACTGCCGAATCCGCCACTGACAGTTTCACTTCTGTACATATCAACGCTTGCATCTGCATTCAGCGCAATACCATCAGCGTCAATCAGTTCATACGCAGCAGCAACGTGGATTGATTCAGAACTGCTGTTTGTGATGGTGTTGTTATTGACATCAGCACTACCAGCTAACCCGACGTAATCATCTTCGAAGCCACCACCACTAGAAGTGCCACTATCATAAGCATCGCCACCCGCTCTTGCAGTGAGCTCGATACCGCCACCAAGGTTTATCACTGCATACGAACCAATAAAGCCGGCATTTTCTATCAGGTTTGAATTGACCTCGGCCGAAGCGTATTTTCCGAATGCTCCACCACGGTCACCGGTAGTTGAATCGGCACGTAGACTGACAGCCGAATCGAGAACAATTTCACCAGCGTTCACCATGGCGCCGGTACCACTATTAGTAATGGTGTTGCCGTTGACTTCAGTGTCATTCGCGAGCGGGGCACTGTAGGAGTCACCAAATAGGTCAATATTGGTTAAATTGCCATATGCGGCAAGTTTCACTGCGCTATCTGTGTACTTATCTTCACCAGCGAACACCAGTCCGTCATTGGAGATCATGTTACCGTTAACGGTCACATCACCCTCGGACATTATATCTTCGCCCATGGCACGCAGTGCGATACCATTGAACCTGCCCTCTATAACGCCATTTTCGGCGTTGGTGATTTCGTTGCCATTTATCTTTGCATCTGCTTCAACAAAGGGGCTGCTATATTTAGAGATCGCAATGGCATTCACCATGATGCCAGCGAAAGCACCGCTACCATATTTGTAACTTCCGATTGTGCTATTGGCTGCGTTGTTGATCGTGTTGCCAACGACTATTGCTTCAGAATCTTCTCCGCTAAAAGCGACCGAATTCACCATAACACCGGCAACATAGCTGTAGATTCCGCCAGAGTTATCTATGCTGTTAGCTGCAATTTCTGCAGTGGCGTCTTCACCAACCGAGATGGCATTCAAGGCCGTACCACTGAGGAAACCAAACATTTCATCGGTGTTGATTATTGTATTTCTTGCAACGATGGTATCTGCATTTTCGCCGATTGCAATGGCATTCATCGATGCGCCGCTCAGGAAAGAGTCGCCAAGATAGCCATCATTGGTAATGCTGTTGTCTTCAACAGACGCGTCTGCATCCCCTACTGGGCCGCAGCAGCCGGAAGTAGCTGCAAAGGCTGTCATGTCAACACCGCTGAGACCTCCTCCGACAATATATGCATCTGCCGCATTATCAACGACATTGCTATTGACACTGGCATCAGCACCTGAATAACCTCCCGCGATAGCGAGAAATTGAAGTCCGGTGATATCTGATTCAATTCCGCCAGTGTTATTGACGCTGTTATAGCCAACTTCTGATTCACCGTCATTGCCATTTCCAGCGGAATAGGCACAAGAGCCCAGGTGGACACCAAAGGTGTCATTACCTTCTATATGTACGGAGTTTTCTATCAGGTTATGGTCAACATCTGCTGTCGCATCATCATAGCCGGGGTTAGCATATGCCGTAATACGGACAGTAC
>NZ_MPRK01000139.1 GCF_002021095.1 Solemya elarraichensis gill symbiont
TTTCCTTTGGCGCTGGCGCACGTCAGAAAAACAGTCTCGCCTAGTGGCTACCGGGGACTACGCGCCTTCGATTCTCTCTCCTTGGCGCGCAGCGAGGGATGTCTGACGGCACATTTCTTTCAATTAGCGTGAGATCAAACCTGTCCAATGGCAGTCCATTCTGCATGATACTGTCAGCATTGGCTATAACTACAAGTGCTTCACACTGGGGGTTGAGAATCAGCGAGTTCACACGAGCTTGTAATGTATCCGTGGTTTTTCCTCTTGAACAATCACCAAGCAATGTTTGCGAATCAGTTGCCTGACCAACACAAAAATCCGCATCTATTAACCTCTTAGCCACATGTTGAGCTAACTCTCGCGGTGGATCGATGAGCAGTACAGTTGGCATCCTGCCTTCACTACCAGGAGGGAACATTCTCAACAGTACCTTTTCTGCATTTGGAACATTTAACACCCCGGGTGTTTGATTGACTTCAATCACTGCACATTCTGAATCCCGCCAGGAGCAGCTAATGTTTTCAGTAATAAAGTCGATGCCTATTGCATCCATCCGGAAAGCTCTTGCAAGCGTTTCAGCCATTTCACGATTGTCAGGGTGGATGCGATCAGTTACCTCTTTACTGCCTCCTCCCATTGAAGTGTTTGCAACGCTTCTCAAGTAAACGACTTCACCTGCTGTTGGACAATAGTCGAAACTCAATCCATTCTTTGCCAACAGAGTGTTCATCGCATTATCCATTACGATCTGTTTCCCGGTTTTGTTGCTTTGTCGAAGTTGATTATCCAGTTCGATCAGCCCACGAACTGAATGTATGCCATCTCCAATAACCCTGGCCGGGGTTTTTGCATTGACCCAGGCTAATTGTCCGCCAAATACAGATAACCTGTGATCTATGCCCTTTACATGACGTTCAACAATAACTCCTTGTTGAGAATGTTTCGCAGCCAACCTAAAAGCGTCATGTAAAATTGACGGCGTGTCTATCGATGCAGTAATTCCTCTGCCCATACCGCCATCAATTGGCTTGACTACGACCGGGTAACCGATTTCCGAGGCTATTTTTTCGGCATTTGAGAAATTGTGAGCTACTCCATGAACAGTTCCAGGAAACCCGAGACTGTGAATTAACTGGTTGGACCAGACCTTATTACGGCAAAGAAGGCCGCCAGTATAGGAATCAAATTCATTTGCGGCAGATCTATAGTGCTTGCCAAATATGCCTTGTCCATATTGCCAAATATTGCCTCCGGTAGAAATTGGATAGAATGGTATGTCTCTCAAGACAGCGGCATCCATTAGTACTTGACGAGTTGGCGTCGCGTGTAGCCTAGCTATTCGTTGTCTAATGTTTTCAACGGGTTTGGATTTTGATGTATCGATGTTCGAACGTCCGGTAAAAATACCGGAGAAGATCTCTTTGGCTAAAGTTATGGATGAATGCAGTATCAAATGGGCTGCATCTAAACGGTAGTGACAAACGATCACCCAGGATGCGGCGTTCTCATCAGATTGGCCGTGAGCAACACATGCTTGATGTTTTAATGCTACTGGTTGATGTAGGTATGAAGCGATCGCTGCGGATAAATCGGTAAAGGAGATCTCTTCATCTGGCTTTTGTTTCATCCATAGGGTTTCATTGCCTTCATTCAGTTTTTCCCACTGCGTGTCTATTGCGTTAGCTGAAAGAGAAGTATTGAATAGTGGCTCAAACTCCATGACAACTCCGGCCATGTCAGCGTACTGATTGGGGCCATGAAAAACACGTGTTTGAATATGCATACAATTTGGCAAAAATAATGTTGTTTTGTCATTATTTTTTGAATATACCACATCACATGAAAAGGCCATCAATGATGCTTCTGAATCCGACATTGAAGTAGTTGCTGAGTTACATTTTCCCTAGGGAGCGGCCTGCCCTGGAATCCAGATTCTCAGGATTTCAGCTTTTCAGGTTCGCACCGCCCCCACTATGAAACCCACCAAGGGACACCCCAAAATTTATAGTCCCTTGGTCCCACACAAAAAACGGCCCATGATTTCTCATAAGCCATTGATCTGTATTGAATTGTGTGGTGGGCCGTCAGGGACTTGAACCCCGGACCAAAGGATTATGAGTCATTCTTTCCAAGGACTTACTGTGTCTGGGCCAGATCGTGATTTCCTGTAACAGTGGATTTATAGGTTGTGGTTATTCGCCACCTAGTGCATAGCAGAGCAAAGCGATGCATCTTGTCGATGATTTCGGAAAAATATTTTTTTGCCATAGCCTCAATCGTGATATTCGATAGGTTATCAGCGACTGCAGATTGCGCAGCTTTGAGTCTGGGATCTATACCGATGGTGGTGATGCGGTTTTTTTCCATCTTTAGGTCAGCGTATAATCCAGATTAACTTGCTGCGATGAGCGAAAGGTATCGCCTTGCCCAACTTTTGTGCTCCTGAAATGAGAATGCGGCCGCAGACAGGGAAGTTAAGAGAGATAAAAAAAGGAAATCAATAAATTATGGACACAAAACCAAATGTAAAAGTACTTTTTGTCTGCATGGGAAATATCTGCCGTTCGCCAACGGCACACGGGGTGTTTCGCCAGATGATTATCGACGAGGGGCTGAATGAGTTGATCGAGGTCGATTCTGCCGGCACCCACGCATACCATGTCGGTGAAGAACCTGATTTGCGTGCACAGCAGACTGCACTGCGCAGAGGTATCGACATGCAGGATCTGCGAGCCCGCAAGGTGGAAGTCGATGACTTTCACCGTTTCGATTATGTATTGGCAATGGACGAGGAGAATTACATCAGCCTTGAGGCGATCTGTCCTGTCGGAAAGGAAGAACGTCTGCAGCTGTTTCTCTCTTATGCGCCAGATCTGAATATTCAGGAAGTGCCGGATCCCTATTATGGTGGTGGAAGGGGATTTGAACAGGTCTTTGATATGGTTGAGATTGCCTCCAGGGGTCTTCTTGAGACAATTCGTCGTTCACTCTGATCACATGCTGCTTCGCCAGGGATAAATATGGGACTCTTCGAGATAAGTGCAATACTGATCACGCTTTCGGCGCTCTTCAGTTATATCAACCACCGCTTCATCAAATTGCCGACAACAATCGGCTTGATGGTCATTGCGCTGCTTTTTTCACTGCTGTTGATTCTTTCAACACGACTGGGACTCGATTTTGAGCATCACGCCGAAACGATTCTTTCCAGTATCGATTTTGACAAGGCGTTGCTGGAAGGAATGCTCAGCGCATTGCTGTTTGCAGGCGCGCTGCATGTCAATCTCGATGATCTGCTGGAGCAGAAGTGGGTCATCGCGCTGCTTGCCAGCGTGGGAGTCGTGACTTCGACCTTGCTGGTTGGCTATGCAAGCTATTATGTGTTCGGCATGCTGGGTGTGGAGATTCCCCTGATCTACTGCCTGTTGTTTGGCGCGCTGATATCACCGACTGACCCGATTGCCGTACTCGGTATTCTGAAGAAAGTCGGTGTTCCTAAAACACTGGAAACAAAAATTACCGGTGAATCCCTCTTTAACGATGGAGTCGCCGTGGTGGTATTCCTCGCCATACTCACGATTGCCACGGGCGGCGCAGGTGGGCATGGCGCTGAGCCGATGGTGATTGCACAGCTGTTTCTGCAGGAAGCCGTCGGTGGAGCACTGTTTGGATTTGTCATTGGCTTTGTCGCCTATTACATGCTGTCGTCAATTGATCAGTACGAAGTCGAAGTATTGATCAGTCTCGCTGTTGTACTGGGTGGCTATGCAGCTGCCATCGCAATGCATCTTTCTGCACCTATCGCTATCGTTATCGCGGGTCTCTTAATCGGTAATCACGGACGCAGGCTGGCGATGTCGGAGCGGACACGAGAACACCTGGATACATTCTGGGAGTTGATCGACGAGATTCTAAATGCTGTTCTGTTCGTTCTGATTGGCCTCGAACTGATGCTGGTACACTTCGAAGTCTCTTACATACAGGCAGGAATGGTCCTGATCCCGGTTGTTGTGCTTGCGCGCTTTGTTGCAGTCGGTGTGCCTGTGACGCTGATGAAGCCGTTTCGCACGTTCACTCCACGTGCTATTAGTATACTGACATGGGGTGGGCTGCGTGGTGGTATCTCGGTTGCACTGGCACTGTCGATTCCTAATGTACCTGAACGTGACATACTGATTGCAGTGACCTATTTGATCGTGGTGTTCTCGATTCTTGTTCAAGGACTGACAGTCGGGCAACTGGTGAAGGGGATCGAAAAGTAGAGCGCTACGCCAAAAAGCTAAGGGGAAGACATGAGCAATAAAAAGCTTGATGAAGGTATGCAGGTCAGAAGAGAAGTAATGGGCGATGCGTTCGTTGAGCGTGCGATGAATGCAGCGACAGATTTCAACCGCCCCCTGCAGGAGATGGTGACAGAGAACTGTTGGGGTGAGGTGTGGACGAGAGAAGGCTTGCCGAAGACCACTCGCAGCCTCATCACTATCGCTATGCTGGCTGCTCTCAAAGCGCCGACAGAACTCAAGGGACATGTCAGAGGCGCCTTGCGTAACGGTTGTACTGTCGAAGAGATACAGGAAGTTTTACTGCACGCAACCGTCTACTGCGGTGTGCCTGCCGGTATTGATGCGTTCAGGGCAGCGAAAGAGGAAATCGATGAGTGGGAGTCGTCGACCTAGCCAAAGACGACGAATGTGTGGCTGTTATTTTTCGACTTTATGAGAGCCTGTAGATAATTCTGTGTAACTGCCCTGTTCAAATATGGTCAATGAGTCGATCTTCAAACTCGATCATAAAACGATTTAACGCTGCTTTCCA
>NZ_MPRK01000015.1 GCF_002021095.1 Solemya elarraichensis gill symbiont
GGGCATGCTTATCAACGGGGAACTGGTAACTGATATTGGTAACGGATTTATCATGGATGACTACTGTTTACAGAAACAGCTTGGCAACTAAGGGCCTGGCAGATAGTCTTCGCGTATGAAAAAATACAAGCTACTGATTATTCCATTTTTTGCCGCACAACTCGGCGGCTGCTTCGTCGGCGAGACTGCTGCCTTCGTGGTCAAGGCCCCGTTTGAAGTGGCTGATGCCGTGATTCCCGGCACTGCCGGCGATGCTGTTGAATCAACCGGCGAAACCGCAGCCTGGGTAACTGACGCCATCATCCCTTTCTGATGACAGCCCTTCTGAACAGGGCTTAGCTGGACAGCAACGCCTCCGACAGGTGCTCATCAATCCACTCTGTTATCCAGTGCATCGGTTTTGCACTTGAGAAACGCACGACCTCTTCACCCTGCCAGAATGCAATTACGGTCGGAACACCACGTACCAGGTATTTGCCGGCGAGGCGCATGTTCTCACCCTCGTCCACTTCCAGCTTGGCAAGCTGCACAGCACCGTCATGCTCCTCGATCGCTCGATAGAGATGCGGCGCAAGCGCATGACAGGGTCCGCACCAGTCAGCCCAGAAATCAACCAGCACGGGTTTTGCTGCAGAGGCATCGAGAACACGCGCCTGGAAGTCATACTCGTTGACGTCGAATATCGCCTTACTATCTGTTTTCATCTGTTCAGGTAAAAAATAGAAAGGCGTAGGGTGCAAGGTGCAAGGTGCAAGGTGCAAGGTGCAAGGTGCAAGGTGCAAGAGCATGACTGACAAGCACATACAACAACAGTTACAATGTTAGGGTTGAATAATAATCTTTCCCAGGGCTTGATGATATGAGCTGGCAACAGGTATCCCGCCAATTTCCTGCAACGCGCATGCGACGCATGCGTCGTGATGGCTTTTCTCGCCGTCTGATGCGGGAAACAACATTAACTCCTGATGACCTCATCTACCCGGTTTTTGTGCTTGAAGGCAGTAACCAGCGCGAAGCTGTTGCTTCCATGCCAGGTGTTGACCGTCTCAGCATCGACCTGCTGCTGGAAGAGGCAAAATTGCTGCACTCACTCGGTGTACCTGCAATGGCACTTTTTCCCGTTACTCCTGCTGAGGCCAAATCTGAAGATGCACGTGAGGCCTTTAATCCGGATGGACTGGCACAACGCGCTGTCAAGGAACTGAAGAACGCCCTGCCTGACATGGGCATTATCACTGATGTTGCACTCGATCCCTTCACCACCCATGGACAGGACGGGCTGATTGACGACTCTGGCTACGTGATGAATGACGAGACTGTCGAGGTGCTGGTCAAACAGGCACTGTCACACGCCGCTGCAGGTGCAGACGTGGTCGCACCTTCTGACATGATGGACGGACGCATCGGCTCAGTACGCGAGGCGCTGGAATCAGAAGGGCATATCCACACACGCATTCTTGCCTACTCCGCCAAGTATGCTTCCAGCTACTACGGCCCGTTTCGCGACGCTGTCGGCTCCGCTGCCAATCTCGGTGCCGGCAACAAGTACACCTACCAGCAGGACCCGGCCAACAGTGACGAAGCAGTGCACGAGGTGGCACTCGATATCGAGGAGGGTGCTGACATGGTGATGATCAAGCCGGGCATGCCCTATCTCGACATCGTCCGTCGCGTCAAAGAGAGTTTCGCGGCACCAACTTTTGTCTACCAGGTCAGTGGCGAATACGCCATGCACATGGCAGCAGCACAAAACGGTTGGCTCGACGGGGATGCAGTGATGATGGAGTCACTCACCTGTATCAAGCGCGCCGGTGCCGATGGCATTCTGACCTATTTCGCACGCCGGGCAGCCGAGCTGCTGGCAGAACAGGCAGGATAACAGTATGTTCTGCAAATATGCCGTGATCGGCAATCCCATCGAACACAGCAAGTCGCCTGAAATTCATGCCGCCTTCGCGGAGCAAACCGGCGAAGAGGTACTCTATACCCGCATCCTCGGTGACATGGAGGATTTTAACGGCGACGTACACGATTTTCTGAACGATGGCGGCTGTGGACTCAATGTCACTGTGCCTTTCAAGGAACGTGCCTTTCAGATGGTTGATGACCTCAGCGAGCGCGCTGAACTCGCCGGATCGGTGAATACATTGATTGTTGCTACAGGCGGTGAACTGCGTGGCGATAACACCGATGGTGTCGGCCTGATCACAGACCTGGCTAAGAATCACGGTTTCGAATTTACAGGCAAACGTATCCTCGTTGTTGGAGCCGGCGGCGCCACACGCGGCATCATCGCGCCACTGCTCTACAAGAATCCGGTTTCAGTCACCATCGTCAATCGCACTGTCTCCCGCGCCGAGGAACTTGCCGTCCGTTTTGTCAATTATGGTCCCGTCGCCGCGTGCGGCTTCGATCAACTCGGCGGCAAGTTTGATCTCATTATCAATGCCACCTCTGCCAGTATCCAGGGAGAGGTGCCTCCACTTCCGGACGGATTGCTGAATGATGAGGGCTGGACATACGACATGATGTACAGCAACGAGCCAACTGCTTTCGTCAAATGGGGCCGCGCACAAGGTGCAGCTATTGCTCTTGATGGCCTCGGCATGCTGGTAGAACAGGCGGCCGAATCCTTCTGGTTGTGGCGTGACGTACGCCCTGACACCGCTCCCGTGATTGCCATGCTGCGCGCATGAATATCCACCTGATTGCTGTTGGTACACGCATGCCCGCATGGGTAACGCAAGGCTACGAGGAGTACAGCAAGCGCATGCCGCGTGAATGCAACCTGAAGCTCGTTGAAATCGCCCCCGGACATCGCGGTAAAAATGCGAGTATCGAGAAAGCGATTGAAGATGAGGGCAAGCGTATGCTTGCAGCCATTCCCAAGGGCGCGAACGTGATTGCTCTGGATGAAAAGGGTAAGTCCTGGTCAACCCTGCAGCTCTCCAAACAACTTGAAGGCTGGCTGCAGCAGGGGAGTGATACTGCCCTGTTGGTTGGCGGGCCTGATGGCCTGTCGCCATCCTGCCGCGCAAGCGCACGTGCCCGCTGGTCTCTCTCCGCCCTGACGCTACCGCATCCACTTGTCCGGGTATTGCTCGCCGAACAGCTCTACAGGGCCCTGTCGGTTCTGAACGGTCACCCCTATCATCGTGAGTGAGGCACACCTGTCTACGCAACGCATCATCCTTGCATCAGCATCGCCTCGACGCCTTGAACTGCTCCGGCAAATTGGCATCAGCCCCGATGTGCATCCTGCACATATTGACGAGACGCCCTTTGATGATGAGGCGGCAGCTGACTACGTCATACGTATGGCAAGAGAGAAAGCCGCAGCTGTCGCTTCCTGCTATACAGCGAATGAGATGATTATTTCGGCAGATACCAGCGTCATCCTAGATAACAGGATTTTGGGCAAACCGCGTGATGCTGAAGATTTCATCTCCATGTTCATACAGCTTTCAGGATGCATGCATGAAGTCCTCTCTGCCGTCTCACTGGCGACCGACGGCCGGCACGGCGAAATGCTAAGCAGCAGCCGTGTCTGGTTTCGTGATATTTCAGAAGCAGAGATCCTGGCCTACTGGGAGACCAATGAACCAACCGACAAGGCCGGCGGATATGGCATACAAGGCAAGGGAGCGCTATTTATTGAGAAGATTGAAGGGAGTTATTCTGGCATTATGGGGTTACCCCTGTATGAAACCGGGCAGCTGTTACAGCGAGCCGGATATAAACTATAAATAAAAGGAAAGGGTAAAACTGATGAGCGAAGAGATCCTGGTCAATGTCACTCCCCCGGAGACACGTGTTGCGGTGGTTGAGAATGGCGTGGTCCAGGAGATCATCATCGAACGCACCAAGAAACGCGGCATTGTCGGAAATATCTACAAGGGCAAGGTGTGCCGGGTATTGCCTGGCATGCAGGCTGCCTTCGTCGATATCGGCCTCGCACGGGCAGCATTCCTGCACGCTTCGGATATTTCCGGCACATCGGTCAACGATGAAAGGACACCCAATATTACCGAGTTAGTACGCGACGGCGAACCCGTTCTGGTCCAGGTCGTCAAGGACCCGCTCGGCACCAAGGGCGCACGCCTGACCACCAACCTTTCGATTCCCTCGCGTTTCCTGGTTTTTCTGCCGAACGCCACGGGTACTGTCGGTATTTCGCAGAAGATCGAAGACGGCGAGGTACGTAAACGCCTGCGAGACCTAATCGAAAAATTTGCAGTACAACACAATATCCAGGGTGGCTTTATCGCCCGCACCGCTGCCGAGAGCGCAGAAGATATGGCACTAGGTGCCGATATGCTGTTCCTTTCGCGCCTGTGGGAATCGATCGAAGAGCGCATGAAACAAGCGCAGCCCAGTGAACTGATCCACGAGGATTTGCCGCTGTCACGGCGCTCTCTGCGTGACATGGTTGATACCGATGTAGAGAAAATCCGCATCGATTCAAAAGCAACTTTCGAGCGTGCGGTCGAATTCTCTGACAAGTTCATCCCCGAGATCACTGACCGTATCGAGTACTACCCTGGTGAACGCCCCATTTTTGACCTCTATGGCATAGAAGACGAGATTCAGAAAGCGCTCGAACGCAAGGTCGACCTCAAATCAGGTGGGCACCTGATCATAGATCAGACCGAGGCGATGACCACGATCGATGTCAACACCGGCGCATTCGTCGGACATCGCACCCTCGAGGAGACCATTTTCAAGACCAACCTCGAAGCCGCCCAGGCGATCAGCCGTCAGTTGCGACTACGCAATCTCGGCGGCATCATCATTATCGATTTTATTGACATGACCGTTGATGAGCACAAGCGTCAGGTGCTGCGTGCGCTTGATAAGTCGCTGGCGCGGGATCACACCAAAACCCAAATCACCGAGGTATCGGCTCTCGGCCTGGTTGAAATGACGCGCAAACGCACCCGGGAATCCCTCGAACACGTTCTGTGTGAGTCCTGTCCGGTATGCAACGGACGCCGGACGCTAAAGACGCCAGAAACGACATGTTACGAGGTTTTCAGGGAAATTTTAAGAGAATCGCGACAATTCGACGTCGAATCCCTACTGGTTCTTGCATCTCAGGAAGTCATCGACCTGTTACTCGACGAGGAGTCGGCCAACCTTGCCGAACTCGAACAGTTCATCGAAAAAACCATCCGCCTGCAAGCCGAACAACTCTACACTCAGGAACAATTTGACGTTGTGCTGCTCTAAGAGGTATCTGAACAATAATCAAGCCCCGGCAAATGGTATGACAACGGGGCGTAAACAAGGGATTGACCAGAGTCACTCTCCACTATTCATGGCCTGCGATTTCAGCTGAATGCGTTATCTCGTTAATCCTTTTGTCTTCCTGCTGGTGCTTTTTGCTCTACTGATCAGCGCAGCACGCATCCTTGTGCCTCTATATATTGAGGATAACCAGGCCGCAATTCTGACATCGTTGAGCGAACAGAGTGGCTATCGCATATCTGCTGACAGCATTACCACCCACTGGGCAGGCACTGGCCCCATAGTCAGGCTGCATCAGTTCACCGTTCTGGATAAAAGTGGTACCGCTATAGTCCTTCAGGCAGATTCTATCCAGTTCCACCTCAGTATCATCAATCTTCTCGAGCATCAGAATATTGTTCCCAAGTCTGCCATTATTGATGGCATGTCTCTCTCACTGGTGCGCGATTCCAGCGGAGCCTTCAGCGTCTATGGTGTGGAGAGACCGGTCGATGATACACCGCCCGATTATGCAGAAATCAGTCGACTCCTGTTTCAGCCAGAGTCCCTGGCACTAAACAATGCGCGCATTGTCTTTATCGATCTGTTCAAGTCCAACCGTATCACCCGGTTTGAACCGGCATCTCTTACTCTGATTAACAACGGGAACAGGCACCAGCTACAGGCAACGCTAGGTTTCGACAAGAAGGACCGCGGCGAAATGACGCTGTCGGCTGAATTCACAACACCCGATAAGTCACTGCAGGAGTGGGAAGGCAGAATCCATCTCATCACATCTCAACTTGATCTCGCATGGCTGGTCGGCGACAAGATTCCCGGCCATTACGGTATCGAGAATGGCAGTAGCAGCTTTGAGTTATGGAGCGACTGGAAAGCGGGACAAATGACCAGGTTACAGGGGCGCTTCTCGGCAAACCAGGTTGCATTTATTTCGCCCGATCACGACGCACCCAAACTCAGCGTTGACTGGGCCAGTGGTAATTTCTGCTGGCATCATGAAGAGCATGGATGGCGCATTGACCTTGCCAATATGAAGATCTCGAGCAATGGCTCGCAATGGCCAACAAACCAGCTTAGCTTTGCATTACGCGAGGAGAACGAAAATGCTCCCTATACCCTGTTCCTGGGTGCCGATACCTTCGATATTGAACACCTGATCAAAACCCTGAAATTCCGCACAATAGATTCCAGGGTACTAGAGCACCTGTTTGCAACTTTTCCGCAAGGGCATGCATCCGATATCATGCTGGGCATTCGAATGGAACGCCCGCTGGAGTGGCAATTCAGTGCAAAACTGGAGCGCCTCGGCCTCCTCGCCGTCAACAAAATTCCCGGCTTCAGCAATATCAGCGGTCAAATTGAAGCCGGTCATAATGGCGGGCGCCTGACGCTTGATACGAGCGAGGCGAGCATTGAGTTCGAAGACCTTTTCCGCAAGCCTATTGCTATCGGCAGTCTCAACGGAGAAATCCAGTGGTTTCCGCGCGACGGTGGCATGCTGATCGCCTCTAACCGGGTCATGCTCAACAATGATGACCTGGATACAGAACACGCCTTCCGCCTGATAACCCGCGAGGAAAAATCCCCGCTGCTTGATTACATGGGGAAAGTCTTACGCGCTGAAGTTCACTCCGCACCCGCCTACTACCCGGTTGGCATCATGAAGCCCAACCTTGTATCCTGGCTGGAGAAGAGCCTGCAGAGCGGTGAACTGAGCAATGGAACGGCGCGCATCAAAGGCCCCCTGAATCATTTCCCCACCAAGCTGGCAAAAGAGGATATTTTCGACTTCCAGTTTGACGTGGACGGTGTGAGGCTTGATTACCGCGAGGAGTGGCCTTCCATAGAAGAGCTGCAGGCGAATGTCCATTTTCATCGCAATAGCATGACGATCAATGCGTCGGCAGGAAAAATATACGACAGCCAGGTCTCCCAGACCACGGCCACTATAGAGAGCCTTAAGCCTCTCACGCCTCTACAGATTAGCGGACGTATCGAGGGCTCTATCCAGGATCCGCTGAGATTGCTGCGAGAAAGCCCGTTGAGTCAACGTTTCGGCAAATTTGCCGACGCCATTAAAGCCGAGGGTGAATCGCTGCTGGCTATCGATCTCTCAATTCCGCTGAAGAAGTCGCACCCGAAAACAGAATTCGAAGGCAGTCTCGCACTCAACGGGAACCGGCTACAGTTCAATCACTCCGACATTTCAATTGATGAGATCAGTGGCGTACTGCATATGACGCAAGATGGCCTTCTCGCTGAAGATATCAAGGCAACTGCACTTGGCGCTGAGCTCCTGGCTGATATCTCACCCGCAAAAAAAGGTGGCATAGAGATTCAGTCCATAACCTTGATAAACGTAGAAACACTCAAGCAGCATTTGCCTGCGCTTAAATCAGTACCGCTCAATGGTGAATCGGAATGGGATGTGAAGGTGCTGATCCCTTCGCTTGAGTCGAAAGGCCGTGTCAGGCTGAATGCAACCAGCCAGCTTGTTGGCACAGGAGTCGAGTTGCCCTTTAATCTGTACAAGTCGCCACAGCAAAAGAGGCGTACTTCGGTTTCCCTGCCACTTGACCAAGGCGAGCCGCCCGTTGATATCCAATACGGAGATAACGAGATCAACATTGTTTCAGGCGGACACGGCGGAACACTCTTTTCACCTGAAATTGGCGGCGCCTTTACTTTCCCCGTCAACAACAAGACCCCGTTTATTGCTGAGTTCGCCTATCTCAAATTGCACTTTGAAACCAGTGACGTGGGTAAATCAACAACACGAAAAAGCTCTCTTGACCCTCGCACCGCTCCTCTGCTGCTGCTCTCAAGTGAATCACTCGAGATCAATGACATTCCATATGGATCACTGCAGCTGGCGACAAAACGGATTAAAAACGGCATGCAACTCTCCGCCCTGGAGATTGCCAATGAGAACCTCCATATCAGTAGCAACGGCAACTGGACGAAGAGCGGTAGAAAAGAGGAGGCCCGTATCGAGGCCAGCATCACTGCTGATGACCTCGGCAAGGCACTGAAAGGTCTCGGGATCACGGCACAGATTGAGCAGTCTCCCGGCACCTTCACTGTCAATCTCAACTGGCCTGGTGCACCGGCCAACTTCGCTTTCGAGCGCCTTGAAGGAAATATCAAGGTGAAATCAGGCAAAGGCCGTCTGAGTGATGCAAAACCCGGATTCGGGCGCTTTATCGGCCTCGTCAATCTGCGTGCCCTGCAACGTCGCCTCTCTCTCGATTTCAGTGACTTTACCAAGGAGGGATTCGGTTTCGATAAAATTTCCGGCAAGGCGGTACTTGCCAGCGGGATTGCCACCACCGAGAATTTAAAAATCTCGGCGCCGGCCGGAGATATTATCATCAAGGGTCAAACCAACCTGAAAACGCGTGAATTAGACCAGGAAATTACCGTCAAGCCCAAGCTGCACGGCGCACTGCCCCTCGCCGGAACGCTCGCCGGGGGTCCGGTTGTCGGTGCCGCCCTGTTACTCGCCGGCGCAATCGCCGGAGATAAAATTGACCGTATCGCAGAAACAAAATACCTGGTAACAGGGTCATGGGATGACCCCCTCATTGAGCGCATCGGCAAGCAACAAGATAGTGATGAGAAGAAACCGGGGCAGAAAGAGGAGAAAACCGATTCGCACGGCCTGCCGCTCACAGATTGAGCATCACACGCTGAAGCCCCAGCCCGGCATGTTATCTCCTGCCTTTGTGGTATGCTTCGTAGTCCGGATTTTCTGAAACAGGCACCTATGTCCGAGAACGTCAAAGTCTCCGCCATCCAGATGGCAAGCGGTACCAATATCGATGCCAACCTGCTCGAGGCAAAGCGCCTTATCAAGCAGGCGGCCGATGATGGCAGCAAGCTCGTCGTTCTACCGGAAAACTTCTCCTTCATGGGTCAAAGATGCGTTGAAATGGTCTCCGTCGCAGAGCACTTTGGTGACGGAAAAGTGCAGTCATTTCTGAGCCGACAGGCAAATGACAATGACATCTGGATCGTCGGCGGTACAGTCCCGCTGGTCTCATCCGACGACTCACGCGTACGCTCCTCCTGCCTGATCTACAATAGTGAGGGGGAACTCGCCGGGCGCTATGACAAGATGCATCTCTTTGATGTTCAACTCGTCGATGCTAACGAGCAATACTCTGAATCACTTGCAATCGAGCCTGGCGATTCCAGCCTGGTAATCGATACCCCGTGTGGTCCTCTCGGTGTTGCCATTTGCTACGATTTGCGTTTTCCAGAAATGTTTCGAGATCTAATCGACAAGGGAGCACGCATCATCGCTGTTCCCGCTGCTTTCACTGAAGTGACCGGCAAGGCGCACTGGGATATCCTCGTCAGAGCAAGAGCGATCGAAAACCTCTGTTTCGTAATTGCCAGTGCACAAGGTAGCTTCCATGTCAGCGGGCGTGAAACCCACGGCCACAGCATGCTGGTGGACCCCTGGGGCACAGTACTTACCGAACTCGGTAAAGGCACGGGGGTCGCTTCAGCCACTGTTGATCTCGATTTTCTCGAATCAACACGCCAAAACTTTCCAAGCCTTAATCACAGACGCCTCACCTGCAAAACGAGCTAAACAGTATGACGACCTCCTATGAACTTGCCAGCCGGCAACTGCTGGCCCCTGTATCAATTGGTGAACAGGAGATAGACCGCCTCCTTGGTGAGCTCTGTGCACACCAACTCGATTATGCAGACATCTATTTTCAGGCCAGCCGTCTCGAGGCATGGACACTGGAAGACGGTATCGTCAAGGAAGGCAGTTACAATATCGAGCAGGGTGCAGGCATCCGCGCAAACAGTGGTGAGAAAACAGGGTTCGCCTATACTGATGATCTCGATTTTGCCAGCCTCCTCTCAGCCGCGAAAACATCCCGGGCCATTGCAGCCAGTGGAAGCTCTGTCACTGTGCCGGTTTCGCTAAGACACCAGCCAGCGCTGTACCAGCCAGTCAATCCGCTCGACACAATTTCACGCGAAGACAAGATACAGCTGCTGCACGAAGTTGAAGAACATGCACGTGCACAGGACCCGCGAATCCAGCAGGTAATCGTCAGTCTTGTAGCGGCCCATGACAGTGTCGTCGTTGCCGCAACCGATGGAACTCTTGCCGGCGATATTCGCCCACTTGTGCGCATGAACGTACACGTGATTGCCGAGCAGCAAGGGCGCCGTGAACAGGGCAGTGCTGGCGCGGGCGGACGCACTACACTGGAGTTTTTCATTACCGGTCGAGGTCTGAATCTCGCCGAGGAAGCAAGCAGGCAAGCCCTGGTCAATCTCGAGGCTGTCGATGCCCCTGCCGGTCTGATGCCGGTGGTACTGGGTTCAGGCTGGCCGGGCGTTCTGCTGCATGAAGCTGTTGGTCATGGGCTTGAAGGCGATTTCAATCGCAAGGGTACGTCTGTATTTTCCGGCCGAGTTGGCGAACAGGTTGCTTCACCTCTATGTACCGTTGTCGATGACGGTACGCTTGAACAACGCAGGGGATCGCTCAACATGGATGATGAAGGCACGCAAACCCAGCAGACGGTATTGATCGAGAAGGGTATTCTCAAGGGTTATATGCAGGACAAGCTCAATGCGCGCCTGTCCGGATGTCAATCGACAGGTAATGGCCGGCGTGAATCCTATGCCCATCTGCCAATGCCGCGTATGACCAACACTTACATGCTGGCCGGTGAACAGGAGCCAGATGAAATTATAGCCAGTGTTGACAAGGGGCTCTACGCAGTCAACTTTGGTGGCGGCCAGGTCGACATCACCTCGGGCAAGTTCGTCTTCTCCGCCAGCGAGGCTTACCTTATCGAAAACGGAAAAATCACGGTCCCGGTCAAGGGTGCAACTTTGATCGGGAATGGGCCTGATGTACTAACCATGGTCAGCATGGTCGGCAACGACCTGGCACTTGATGCCGGCGTCGGTGTGTGCGGCAAGGATGGGCAGAGTGTTCCCGTCGGTATCGGACAGCCGACCCTTAAAATCGATGAGCTGACTGTTGGAGGTACCGCATGAGTTTTGATGCGAATGCAAAACAGGCGCAGCTGCAGAGCCTGGTCGACACAGTTCTCAAACATGCACGCGAGAAGGGTGCTTCAGCGGCAGAAGTTGCAGCCAACAGCTCTCACGGCATAACCGCCACAGTGCGCCTTGGTGAAGTCGAGACAATTGAAAACACCTCGGACAACGGGCTTGGGATCACCGTTTACTATGGCCAGCGCAAAGGCTCAGCCAGCACTTCCGATCTCTCTGACGGAGCAATAGATGAGGCACTGACGGCAGCATGCGATATTGCAAAATATGCTGCCGAGGACCCTTGTGCCGGCTTGCCTGATGAGAACCTCCTTGCGAAAGAGTGGCCAGACCTGGATCTTTACCACCCGTGGCAGATTCCGGTAGAAGAGACAATATCGATCGCAACTGCCTGCGAAGCTGCGGCACGTTCTTACGATCCACGCATTTCAAATTCCGACGGTGCCACCGTCAACCAGGATGAAGGCGTCGGTGTATATGGCAATTCACTCGGGTTCAATGCCGGATATCCGAGCAGTCGCCATACGATCAGCTGCAGCGTGCTTGCAAGTGAGAATGATGAAATGCAACGCGACTACTGGTACAGCACGGCTCGTGACTCAAGAGATCTTGAGTCTGTCGAATCGATCGGGCGTCGTGCTGCAGAACGTACCATCTCACGGCTTGGTGCACGTAAATTATCCACACGCTCCGCACCGATACTATTCAAGCCAGAGGTCGCGGCCGGTCTGTTGCGCAACTTTATCGGTGCCATTTCCGGTGGCAGTCTTTACCGCAAATCGAGTTTTCTGCTCGACTCACTCGGCCAACAGGTGTTTCCGGAATGGGTCAGCGTTCACGAAGACCCGCTCAAACCCGGGGGGCTGGCAAGCGCACCTTTCGATTCCGAAGGGGTAGCGACATCGGCTAGAGATATAGTCGCTGACGGTGTAATCCAGGGCTATGTTTTAAGCAGCTATTCAGCCCGTCGCCTTGGCATGGAGACCACCGGTAACGCAGGCGGCGTCAGAAACCTGACAATTACTCCAAATACTGAGTCCTTCGAAGAGATGCTAGCGGCGCTGGACACCGGTCTTATTGTGACCGAAATGATGGGGCAGGGCCTCAACATGGTTACCGGTGACTATTCACGTGGTGCAGCCGGCTTCTGGGTCGAGAAGGGTGAAATTCTCTACCCGGTGGAGGAGATCACCATCGCAGGCAACCTGGGGCAGATGCTCAAGGATCTGCTTGCTGTCGGTAATGATGCAGACTATCCGGGCAGTATCCAAACCGGCTCCTGGCTGATCAGGGCGATGATGATAGCCGGTGAGTAAGCGCATAAATTGCCTATTCGTTTGGTTATAACAAGGATAATTTTTTTGTTATACTAAGGCGAACACTTCATCGCGGGCTTATTCACATGCATGTCACACTCAGACAACTCCACGTCTTTCAGGCCGTTGCACGACACCTGAGTTTCACACGCGCTGCTGAAGAGCTGCACCTGTCCCAACCGGCAGTCTCCATGCAAGTACGCCAGCTCGAAGAGAGTGTCGGCTTGCCACTATTTGAAAAAACCGGGCGTCAGATATCCCTCACCGAGGCCGGGCACGAACTCAATCACTACAGCCAGAACATCTGCCGCGAGCTCGATGAGGCGGCCGAGGTGATGGAATCAATGAAGGGTGTCAACAGCGGGCACCTTAAAATTGCCGTTGCGAGTACGATTAACTACTTCGCACCGCGCCTGCTCGCAGCATTCAGTAAAATCTATCCCGGCATCGAGCTATCACTACTGGTCACAAACCGTGAAAGCCTGGTGCAACTTCTCAAGGAGAATGAGGAAGACCTGGTTCTGATGGGCCAGCCACCGGAAGAGATGGACCTCGAATGGGAGCCCTTCATGGAAAACCCTTTGGTCGTCATCGCGGCGCCCGATCACCCACTGGCAGGAAAAAAGAATATCTCCATGCAGGAACTTGCCGATGAGACCTTTGTGATTCGTGAAACCGGTTCAGGTACGCGCATCGCTATCGAGCGCCTGTTCGATTCAGCCGGACTGAAGCTTAAAAAGGGCATGCAGATGACGCGCAACGAGGCAATCAAGCAGGCGGTTCGCGCTGCCATGGGTGTCTCAATCGTCTCCGCCCATACGATTGAGCTGGAACTTGAAACCAGCCGTCTCGCTGTTCTTGATGTCGATGGTTTCCCGCTGATTCGACACTGGCACCTGGTTCACCGCAAGGGCAAACGCCTGTCACCGGCCGCAAGGGCATTCCGCGATTTCGTGATGGAGAATGCGACTTCTATCTAGCTGTAATAAAGCCCGGCATTGGCCGCGCACGCATTACGCGGCCAACAATTGAAGAGCCTGGGCTCGGACTCAGTAAGGACTCTGGCTGGCGCGGCTCTCATTTCCGGCAACCACGGCATTGATAAACAGTTCAACCCTGCGATTTAGCTTACGCCCCTGGTGGGTCGAATTTGAAACGCGCGGTTGCGACTCACCACGCCCCTCAGCATAGAGCCTGTTCCTGGAAACACCACCGCCAGACAGATAACCACTAACACTTGATGCACGCCGCTCGGAGAGATCCTGGTTATAACTGTCGCTGCCGGAACTGTCAGTATGGCCGATAACATAAACAACCGTTTTGTTGTAACGACCCATTACCGAGGCTACACGATTGAGAGCCGGTTTCATGGTGCTTTTCAGGCTCGCACTATCCAGACTAAATGATGCCTCACTGCTGAGGCTTACCTTGATAGTATCCATATCAATGCGTTCAACCGTTGCATAGTCAGCCGCCAGTTCACTCTCGAGTGCGCGTCTTAATTCACGCGCCTGTTCATCCATGTAATGGCCAACTGCACCACCTGCAAGAGCACCGATTACAGCACCGGCAAAACGATTCCTTCCGCCCCCGCCACCAACATTATTGCCAATGATTGCACCAGTCACTGCACCGATGCCCGCACCAATTTTTGCACGCTTGTTTGGGTCATTTTCCATACAGCCTATCACCAGCATGCTACTCGCAATGGCAACCGCCATGATTCGTTTTTTCATCTCTACTCCTCCACTATGAAATTGGAATACACCACTCGTATAACACTATCAGTTTAGACAATGGCACAGGCTTTTGTACTGCAATAAATTCAAGAAAGATTTACTGCGCTTATACTGTGCACCTGGTGGCAATAACTGCAATCAATCGAAATATATGCGATGCTCCCAGACAAGAAAGATATTAAAAACTCCAAGAAACCGACATACGTAGTAAATATTCATGAACAAAGATACTGAGAAAGTACAAAGAATCGGAAACATCCTTGTAGATGGATTCCATTACCTTGCGTTGTTTGTTATCGGCGCAACAATCGTATGGTCTGCTGCTTACGAATATCTGCAGATGATGGGCAAAGGCTACGCAGCATGAAAAGATATTCTTTTACTTTTTATCTATCTTGAACTGGGTGCAATGATCGGGATTTATTTCAAAACACACAGGCTGCCCGTGCAGTTCCTGATATTCATTGCCATTACCGCCCTTTCGAGGCATCTGGTGATTGACGTGCAGCACGTATCAGACAGCTTTCATCTCTATCTACTGCTCAGCATCTCGGCATCGATCTTTCTGCTCAGTGGTGCACTCTTTGTTCTATCACTAACCGCAAGTAAATATGGCCGTCCGGAAGATGATCCCACTCGTGATGAGAAAAGCTGAGAACAAACCACATTCGGACGCGAATGATGCAAAGGTTTCGGTGCAGTGAATCAACCGGGATCGTCCATCAAATTACGTATGAAGAATGGCAACGCTTACCACATTCAGCTATGCGTAGAACCTGAAACCAATCACACGCCCGAGTTTTTAAGGGCACAGTTAGAAAACGGTATGGCTGGTTTATCTAGCCAATCACGCTGGCAACGCTTCGCATCACCAATCAATACATTGTCTAAAGAGCAACTCGACTACTTGTCAAACATTGATGGAATAAATCACATGGCCTGGTGTGCATCCTTACTACAAGAGGGAAAAGAGAGAGGCATCGCCATTGCTCGTTATGTGAAACTGCCTGATGAATTTGGTGTTGCCGAGTTTGCGATAACAGTGATGGATGCGTATCAAGGTCAGGGCATTGGTTATGAACTGATCAAAAAGCTGGTTGAATCAGCCAGCGCGAATAGATTGAATACATTGCGAGGACACGTTGCTCCAGGTAATAGGCGCATGCTCAATTTATGTAAACAGTGTGGTGCTTCTATACAAACAGAAGGGCACTCCTCGGTCGTCGTTGAAATAGATATAAAAAACGGGTAGCATGCGACGACACCGTCAGTAATTATTATTTCATGGATAGTACGGGCAACAGAGCCTGTAGATAATTCTGTGTAACTGCCCTGTTCAAATATGGTCAATGAGTCGATCTTCAAACTCGATCATAAAACGATTTAACGCTGCTTTCCAGT
>NZ_MPRK01000140.1 GCF_002021095.1 Solemya elarraichensis gill symbiont
CAAACAGGCTGGTCACATTGTGCAGCAAGTCCTCAATATTGAAATCCATCAGTTCAAGATCAAGCTTGCCCGCCTCGATTTTGGAATAATCGAGAATGTCGTTGATTACATTCAGAAGCGCTTTTGAAGAGGTTTTTACCTTCGCCAGGTATTCTGATTGCTGCTTGTCAAGATCGGTACGTATTATCAACTCGGTCATGCCAATGATGCCATTCAGAGGCGTGCGTATCTCGTGACTCATGTTGGCGAGGAAATCGCTCTTTGCCTGGCTCGCCTGCACCAGGCTCTGCTTGGCTTCCTCGATTTTGGTTATATCATTGAATACTGCAACGAAGATCTTATTCGTTACCTTCCTGACACGCACATCAAAAATGTGTTCCTCATCGCCACGCATGACGAGCGCCCTGTGCTCACCTGGATGCGACAGGATATAGGATTCCCATATTTCTCCATCCATCACCCCGTCGATATAGCCTTCACGTTGTTCAAAAAAGTCGCATATGCCGTCATGCTCCTGCATGAGCGCCTCTGCCGAACCGAAACCGAAGTATTCATATGTCGCCATGTTGGCGTTGAGCATTTTACTGCCATCTGAGGTAACGACCATGTTGGGGGAAACATCAAAGAGTTGCTGCAGATAGGCTTCCTGTGCCTGTATTGCCAGGAGTTTCTCTTGGTCATTCTCTTTGATCTTCTCGTATCGCTGCATCGCCAGGGCAACCAGCATGATATTCATCAGGATAATCAGAAGATCCACTCTGTCCAGCTGATAAAAACCAGGTACAAACATCTCTGGCAACATCAGGAGGCCGGTGAAGACCACGGTCAGGATAAAACCTTCCTGTCTATCACGCAGCAAAAAGACAACAACCGTCAGTAGCGTTGGCCAGACAACACGCGAGGCGCTGTCAGGAATCTCATATAAAACAAGAAGAGCAAGAAAATAGGATGCTCCGACAATTATGCGGGAGACCATCGGGTAATATAGCTTGGAAATGCGCAAGGCAATATTGGAACCAATCACGAGAAACAGGAAGAGCAAACCAAGCAATACGCCCTGCGTACTGTTCTCCTCACCGAAACGAAATAAACTGGTAGCCAGCAGGACAAGCCCGCCAATCACAGTAATCAGCACTACCGACTGAATCTTGACCTTGAGCAGTTCCTCGTCAGGGCCAAAAATATGGCCTGCAGAAAGAAAATCGTCCAGTTTCACAAATCTGTCCCCCGTACACCCATGCGATTGATAAACTTTTGACTATAGACAAATGATTACATACCTGAGTATGCAGTATCCGCAAGCCAGCTACCAGTTCATCGTCGTATTTTGCCACGCCTGTCGGTAAGTCGTGAAGATTCACTCTGCTTGATCAAAGCCTGAAAAAGAGTATTCAGAACGAGAGGGAAATCATTTGGTGCCTGAAGGGAGGAATCAATCTGGATCAAACAGCTAATCCTGAATCAGTCGTCAGACCCGGAAACGCGTCGGCATGCCTTGTGGATTACATGAATCTGCCGTTCATAATTTTTACAGCCGGAGCAGATCATCAAGTGCAGGCGCAAGGAGATTCGCTGCATCAGGGAGAGCTCTGCATCCTGTTTCTGTGAAATCAGTTTTGTCGCATCTTTACAGCTCAACATGACTCAACCCCTATCCACTTGTGTTCAAGACAAAGACGCAGCTTTGCACGTGCGCGATGCAGGACAACCCAGCAGTTGTTTTCACTCATATCGAGCTGCTGGCAGATCTCTGAAGTTTCGAGACCGAGCAGTTCACGCATACCGAAAACACGCGCGGTACTCTCATTCATGTCATTGAGGCAGATTTCAAAAATCTCCCAGAATTGCTGATTTACCAGGGAGCTTTCCGGGTCGCCCCACTTTTTCGGCTGCAGGCCACTGTTCCAGTGCCCCCTGTCATCGAAAAGCTCGTTAATTTCCGCTTCGCTGCCGTCATCCCTGGTCAGGCTCTGCTCCGGACGCCGGCTGCTAGTGCGAAAATAATCGATAATCTTGTTGCGCAGAATCGAGAAAACCCAGGTCTTGACCTGTGCACGCCCAGAGAATTTATCCCTGTTGGTATAGGCCGCGACGAGCGCTTCCTGGACAATATCTTCCGCCATTGCAGCATCGCGCAGTTGCAAGCGTGCAAAGCGCAGCAGGTCGTGGCGCAAATCGGCTAACTCGGCTTCCTGCATCCAGTTGGCGGATGGATCTGTATCCATTGCTGGTCCGAAAAGAATGAAACAGAGTCTATTGTAACCGCCAGTTAGCAGGAAAGGTAGATCGACCGGATGCTGGCTTTGCTGATACCCCTGGTCGAGAACTCCCATATCAGCGTGCAAGCCGGATCACTCCTGGCGAAAGCGCTTGTAGAGCCAGTCATACACACTGAGATACTTACCGGCACCGATGAAAAATAACGCCAGCAGCATAATGAAGTAAGTTGCCGCGAACTCAATACCATTATTGAGAATCACGTAACTGCCGCTTGATGTCAGCCATTCGTAGTCACCATTCTGCTGCAGGATGGTCTTGGCTAGAGCAAGCTTATCGACTGCTTCAACCGTACGCTCGGTTGCGAATGGTCCACTGCCCTCCGCAATTGCCAACCAGCCATTCTCAAGATGAACAGTCACTGCTGCAACCACCATGGTGGCCATCAGTGGCAACGAGATCCAGCGCACTGCAAGACCCAGCACCAGCAGAATCGCTCCACCTGCCTCGGTGAGAGTCGCGGCCCACGCCATCAGCGCCGGATATGGCAGGCCGAGACCCCAGTCCGGGTTGCCGAACCAGGCGATTGTGCTCTCCATGTCGGAAAGTTTTTTCGTGCCCGCCATCCAGAAAATCGGGGCCAGGTAGAGTCTCAGTGCCAGTGGCGCCAGGAAATCGATCGATCTCGTCGCATCAAGCAGGCTCTGTAGCTTGTTAATCAGCTTGATCATTTTTCTTATTCACTCCTGGTTATGTGCAAGCGTGCCAACCAACACACCCTGCTGATATAAATCGTTGAAGAACTCCCTGCCGAATCCGAGCAGCTGTTCAGCATCGGCATGTCCCATCAGTTCAGCCAGTGCACGCAGATACTCCTCGCCCGTTTTTCCGGGGTTCTCCAGCATGATCTGCACAAGCGCAGCGCTCGCCTGGTTGAGTTCGATAAATTCAATACCTTCATCAGGTGTTCGAAATGCAGCCAGGTAGACCTGCGCATCGAGAGGCTCTTCGGGGATAAAGTCGGCCGAAATTTTATGTACCGGATAGTCAAATGCGTGCAGTTGCAGAGTTGGTGCCAGCAGCGGGAGCTGTGCCAGTACGTCATCCATTGCATCACTTGCCTGCGGTTCAGTTACCGGGTCGAGCAGGACATCAAGTTCAGTCCATTCCCATAACGCAAGCTGGTAGAGAAATGGCGGCTCTCCCGCTTCGGGCGTTTCACGCTGTTCCAGCCACAACAGGAACTCGCGCGGAAAACGTGGAAACTCCGGTGTGTGGCTGCTGTGTTCCCTGAAAAAACGGCGCGCCAGGCTTTCACTCAATTCAGATGGCAGTATCTCGTGTATCACCGGAAAGGCACTTTCAAGAATGCCGCGTACATTGTTAAAGAAAAGCTCCCGGTATACCTCCAGGCGTTCTTGCGGAACGCCAGCCGGTGTCGTGGCGCAATCCGGATCCCGCAATGCACTGGTAAATTCGTACTGCTGTTGTGCAAGCCGTGATTTATGCTGCGTCACTCGACACCCCCTGCTGGTACTGCCTGATAATCGCCAGCTCATCGATCAGTTCATGCATCGGTGGCAGGTTGAAATCGCGCTCAAGCAGGGTCGGTTGGACACCATGGCAGCTATAGGTGAATTGCAGCAGATCCCACACGGGATCGACCACCTTGTCGCCGTGGGTATCGATAATCAGATCGGGGGCTTCACGCAGGTGTCCTGCCATATGCAGCCAGGAGATACGCTCTGTAGGAACAGCTGAGATAAAATCATGCGCATCGTAAGCGTGATTGTGGCTGTTGACATAGACGTTGTTGACGTCCAGCAGCAGGTCACAGTCCGCTTCGGAGAGCACCGCGATGAGAAAATCAATCTCGCTCATCTCTCCCTCGGGTGCCGCATAAAATGAAACGTTTTCAATTGCGATACGCCTGCCCAGTTGTTTCTGTACAGCGCGGATGCGCGAACTGACATGCTCAACGGCTTCCCCGGTAAAGGGCAGCGGGAGCAAATCATAGAGATGACCACCATCGGTGCAGTAGCTCAGGTGCTCACTGAAAGTTGCAATATTGTACTCATCCAGAAAGCGACCGAGACGGTCGATAAAATTTGTATCAAGTGGATCAGGACCACCAAGCGACAATGACAAGCCGTGGCTTAAAGTCGGGTAGCGATCAGTAAAGTGACGCATCTCGCGCGCATATCGGCCACCCAGGCCCATCCAGTTATCCGGCGTTACCTCGATAAAATCAGGCAGGAGTTCCGGCTGTTTCTCTTCGAGTTCATGCCACTCTTCAAGCAATCCCCGGCGTAGCCCGAGACCTGCTCCTGTGACCTTTTCAGTATCGCTAGTCATATTAATAAGGTGTGCCGTAGATCTGTTTTTTTATAATGCAGGCTGAGCACCAGCACTTTCTATTGGCTGACAAGATTGCCGGGAGCAGTCACCTGCCCCCGGCAGACGGAATTACTTCTTACCGCCGCACTTGCCTTCGCCGCACTTGTTTTCACCGGCTGCCTTGGCCTTGTCAGCACCGCAGTTGCCTTCACCTGCTGCCTTGTTGCCGCCGCAGTTGCCTTC
>NZ_MPRK01000141.1 GCF_002021095.1 Solemya elarraichensis gill symbiont
AAGCGACACCAAGCGACACCAAGCGACACCACCATGCCACCGGTCATGACCATGGCGAGGAGAAAGTTGATGAATTGACCAATTGATTTCATATTGCTACTGCGAGTTGCCCGCCATCATACAGTGATGATTTGTTTAAATTAACAGGGAATTCGTTCGTTAAGTCTTACATCGCTATAGCGGAGAATCAACACAATTTGACATGTGTCATGACTCCACTACGATATCGGTCGGCTTTTCTCCTCGCCGGTGGCACTCGATCATTTCCAGATATGCTTTGTCCAGATTTGAAGTATATCTTTCGGTATTAAACAGGGCGCTTTCATCCCTGTTTGCCGCCAGTTTGTCTCGAATTGCCTGTAACTTGTCGCTGCTTGTTGCCAGTTCGATTGCCCGCGTCTCGTACTCTTCCGTTGTGACGACCACTAGTTCAGGTAATTCAATAGCATGCAACAGGCTCGCTGCTACCCTGGCGTGAAATGCCTTACCAATGTGTGTCAGAACCGGCAAATTCATCCATAATGCATCAGTTGCAGTGGTATGCGCGTTGTAGGGCAGCGTATCCAGAAACAAGTCGGCAAGCCTGTGACGCGCGAGGTGCTCAGCATGTCCGACACGTCGTGCAAATACAATGCGTGCCCCATCAACCCCCATTCTTTCAGCCTCTTTCCGCAAATTTCGTTCTGCTGTCCCCCTGTTTTTACCCGTATAAAGCCAAAGAACACTATCTGGAACAGCATCAAGAATTCGCATCCAGCTGGAAAATACAGCCGGCAGAATCTTCTCATTACGGTTGAAACAACAGAAGACAAAGCCCGATTCAGGCAGTCCCTCTTCAATGCGGTCAAGCGGTTCAGAAGAAACCTCATACAGTCTACTCGGAGGAAAGTAGGTATCTGGCATGTACACGACAGATTCGGAGACCTCCCTTCTTGTCTTCTGTGTCACAACGGTTTTATCAGCAATTATATAATCCATAAAGTCTGCAGCCATGGTCCCCGGAAATCCGAGGTAATTGACCTGCACTGGTGCAACACCATAAGCAAAGACCTGATTTCTGGTGTAAGCAGTATAGCCACCTAGGTTAATAGCGATATCGACCCCTATCTCTCTCGACATGGTGACGATATCCTCATCACTCAAGTTCATTACGTCAATAAAACGGTCAAAGGACTTCTCAAGCCTGAGTCGCATTGGATCGCCATCATTTCCGGATCTAAAAGAGAAGGCAACAACTTCGAAACGCGTTCGATCATGGAGTGAAATGACCTCTTCCAGGAGATGGGCCATTGGATGTTCCCGGAGGTCGGCAGAATAATAGCCAATACAAATTTTCCCGCCCTCCTGGATACTCCTTGAAACCTCCATGTCGAATTTGCCTAGCTTGAATGCCTGCGATTCAGCTTGTGCCACCTGTCTCTGCATTTCGGGCTCATCGACCAGTTCCATCAAGGCGAAAGGCGCAATGAAAGACTCATGCCTTTTCACCATCGGCAACAGTGTGCCAAGCAATTGGTTGAATCCGCTCCAGTCGCTCATCCTCATCTTTGTTAACAGATATCCCACCTGCAGCCCAACTTGATCTGGGTCGATTCTCATCGCGGTTTCAATGCATTGCAGCGCATCTTCAAGTGCGCCCTTTTTCTGGTAGAAGTGTGCGCATTTCACTAATACATCTGCATCACTTGGCATGATAGAGAGGGCCGTCTCGCAACACCCTGCCGCCTCTTCATTACGTTGCAGTTGTTCCAGAGACAGCGCCTTGTTCAGGTAGACTTCCGCATCCCGTGGCCTGACACCAAGATCTTTGTCATACCACTGAAGGGCATCTTCGTGATTCCCTAGATCTGAGTAAGCCATTCCGATGTTCATCCACACCTGGTTAAAGTCCGGGCGAACTTCCAGCGCCCTGAAATAGCATGTTAGTGCAGCCTTGTGCTGATCGTTTTCCGCCAGGGCCACTCCTTTTGCAAACCAGGTTTCAACATCATTCGGCGCTAGCGCCAATGACTTGTCAAAAGCGTCCAGGGACTGAGGGATGCGATTGAGAAATTTCAGGGTCAGAGCCTTATTGTACCAGGCTGATGCATTCCCCGGCTCTTTCGCGAGTACCTTGTCGAACAGCTTAAGAGCCTGCTTGTAATTGCCCTTCCCGGCATATGCGAGTCCTTTTTCCATTAAGGATGAGAGATTAATACTGCTACTCTGTTTCGCCATTATCAGAAATCAACCAAGTACACTTAATCTCGCAGCATCATACTATATAAAGATTCAGAATTACGTCCCCTATAAATATCATTCCGCCCTGAATCCTGATCTTTTCCCCGTAACTGTTGTCATCTGCCGATTAATCCGGTAAGATTCGCGCCCTTTCGTGGGGAAATTCCCTGCGGGGTCCTCCTATTGATTAGTGTGGGCCAATTAACTAAATCGAATTTTTGTTAAGGATCAAGCGGATGACTACCGTTAGCGCAAAACCTGCCGAAGTACGCCGTGACTGGTATGTCGTGGATGCCGAAGGCAAAACACTGGGTCGCCTGGCGACTGAAATCGCACGCCGTCTGCGCGGCAAGCACAAGGCCGAGTACACGCCTCACGTTGACACAGGTGACTATATCGTCGTCGTCAACGCCGAGAAAGTACACGTGACCGGCAACAAGATGCAGCAGAAGATGTACCATCATCACACTGGCTATGTAGGTAACCTGAAGTCGATTTCACTCGAAAAGCAGCTTCAGAAAGCCCCCGAGCGCGTGCTCGAGAGCGCCGTGCGTGGCATGCTTCCACGCAACAAGCTGGGGCGCGCCATGTTCAAGAAACTGCGCGTCTTCGCCGGTCCGGCACACACCCATAAAGCCCAGCAGCCCCAAGCGCTGGAAATCTAACTTTATTATTAAAAGAGTAAGCAGCATGGCACAAGCCCATAATTATGGAACAGGTCGTCGTAAAACATCAGCGGCTCGCGTTTTCATCACGCCCGGTAACGGCACCATCACTGTCAACAACCGCACGCCAGAGAACTTCTTCGGCCGCGAGACTGCCCGCATGATCGTGCGTCAGCCGCTCGAAATGACCGAAATGACCGACAAGCTCGACATCAAGATCACTGTCAGTGGCGGCGGCAACAGTGGCCAGGCCGGCGCTATTCGCCACGGCATTGCACGTGCACTGGTTGAATACAATGAAGAGCTTCGCAGCACAATGCGCAAAGCTGGCTTCCTGACACGTGACGCCCGTATGGTTGAACGCAAAAAGGTCGGCCTGCACAAAGCGCGCAAGCGTCCGCAGTTCTCAAAGCGTTAATTCGCAGCCTTCTGCAAAAGGCCGGAGTCTTTGGCTTCGGCCTTTTCATTTGGGGAATCGTCTAGCGGCAGGACTACGGACTCTGACTCCGTCAACGGGGGTTCAAATCCCTCTTCCCCAGCCATATCAAGTAAAAAGCCCTGCGGGGCTTTTTTGCGTTTCTCAAATCGATATTTGCCCTCTTGTATTGGCGATCCCAAACCTGTGTGCATAATACAGAAGCACACCAATTCATTTAGAAAACTACAAAAATAAGCCCAATATAAACCTATACTTACGTACAGAGTGTATTGTTTATGAGATATTTTAAAATAATGTTGTATTTTTCTCTATTTTTCCTTGCCGTAGCAGATTTGGTTACCTATACTGCGACCTGAGCATGATGCTCCGCTCAACAAACAGGTATATACATATACCCAAATCTTTATCGAACAAAGGAATTGTTTTCATGAAAAAATCAATTATCGCGGCCGCTATCGTTGCAGCACCCGCAGCCAATGCCGGCGTTACCATCTACGGCAAAGTCCACGTTTCTGTTGATTACATCGACGATGGCAGTGATAACGTATGGTCAGTCACATCCCGTGCTTCACGCATCGGATTCAAGGGCACCGAAGATTTGGGCAACGGCATGAGCCTGATCTGGAAAGCCGAAACCGGCTATGACTTCGCTGATGGCAATGCATGGAGCAAAGACAGCGGCGGCACACCAAACGGACGTAACGCCTACATCGGCCTGACCGGCGACTGGGGTACTTTCCTCTATGGCCGCCATGACACGCCTTACAAAATGGGTTATTACGCGACCGGCATTGACATGATGGGCGACACCATTATGGACATGAACAGCTACGCCGGTTTTGATGAAGTGCGCGCGAGTAACGCTATCGCCTACGTTTCTCCTCACATGAATGGCCTGACTTTTGCTGGGGCAGTCGTACCCGGTGAAAACACTCCGACACAAACCGGTCTGGCTGACAAGTGGTCTGTTTCTGCCATGTACAAAAATAGCGGCCTGAAGCTGGCTGCTGGCTATGAAGATCTGGATAGCGGCAATACCAAGTTCTTGATCGGCGGCAGCTACACCATGAGCAATCTTACCGTTGCGCTGGCCTATGAAGATGATGATGGCGAAGACAGCAAATCACTCGGTGCTGCTGTAGGTGCAACCTTCGGCAACAACAAAGTGGTCCTCAACTATGCTAATTATGATCAAAGCAGCGGCGAAACTGATGCTTGGGGCATTGGCCTGTCTCACTCGCTGAGCAAGCGTACTTCTGCTTACGCAGCTTATGCGGATAATGAGACTAGTGACAAGTCTGGCCTCTCATTCGGCATGATCCACAACTTCTAATCATTACCGATTAGAAACTGTGTGACACTAAACGGGGCCTTTGTGCCCCGTTTTTTTGTTGCATAAAAAGTAGATAGACTTTCAACTACGCAGAAATAAATATCCAGAACATATGAATTAATC
>NZ_MPRK01000142.1 GCF_002021095.1 Solemya elarraichensis gill symbiont
GCAATGCGCGCCAATCTCAACTCCTTCGCACAAGGTCACGTTTGCAAGCAGGTGGCTACTCTCTCCGACGACTGTATTCTCGAGAATCACGCAGCCAGGCCCAATAAGGACGCCATCGCCAATTACAACATTGGCACCAATAACTGTGTTTGCACCAATCTCTGCACTGGCAGCAACTGTTGCCGTGGCATGGATCACTGCAGAGCCAGCAACACCAGGCAAGACCGGCTTGGGCGGATTGAAATACCTGCTCACTCTGGCGAAACCCAATGATGGGTCAGGGTGAATAACCCTGTTGCGGTTTAGCCCTTTAGCATCCTTCTCCGCGACTATGATGCATCCGGCACCGCTGTTCTCCAATTCATTTCTGTAACGGCTGTTCGTCAATGCCGCAACCTGGTGGCTTTGCGCATCGTGCAGGGGAGCGACCCCATCAACCAGGTGACTCCCATCACCTGTCAGCACCCCCCCCGCAATTGTCACCAGCTTTTCGAGGCTTATTGGTGAGACAGGGTTGCTCATCACTTGCCGGCTGATTCGCTCTTGTTCGCCCCGTAAGCCGCTTGCATGCGTTCCAGTACCTGTTTTGAAATATCTGCTCGATCACTTGCATAGACCACGGCAGTTTCAAATACCAGGTCGATAGACTGCTCCCTGGCTATCGACTCAATCGTCTCGGCAATCAGGACACGCAAACGGTTCTGCTCATCGTTTTTCTTGAAGGCGATATCTTCATCGAGCTCACTTGTTGCCTCTTTGAGGCGACGTCGTTCGGTGAGAACCTTGCGTTCGAGTGCCGTTCGATCTTCAAATGAGAGAGACCCGGCATCCTTGAGTTCCACCTCAAGTTCCTGAAGCTTTTCACGGCGAGAATCAAGCACCTTGTTGCGGCTCAGATACTCCTGCTTCAGCCCCTCTTCAATCTCGGCGACCTGGGGGGAATTCTTCATGATCAGGGGTACATTTACAAAGCCGACTTTGTGAGATGACTCTGCACTTGCCGCAGATGCCTGCAACAGAAAGAGAACCGGCAGTATGAGTTTTAGCGATTTCAACATTATCTAGTTTTCAACCTGGTTTCAGGTGCGCACTCAGAAGCGCGTACCAAATGTGAACTGAAACTCTTCGACCTCATCAGTCGCCGTATCGTTCAATGGCATTGCATAACTGACATTCAACAGACCGACAGGAGAGAGCCAGCTCATGCCAACACCGGCACTGTAACGCAGCTCACCGACATCAAAATCACTGATATCAGGATCGAACACATTACCGAAATCGACAAAACCTACCAAGCGCATGCTGTCTTTCAGGTCAGCGAGAGGCGGCGGAGTCCAGAACTCGAGTGAACCTGTCATGCTGATGGTGCCGCCAATTGCATCGCTACAGCTTGAGTCGTCGGGAATATCAAGATATTCACACTCGGTCGGGCCCATCGAGTAGGCCTGGAAGCCGCGAACAGACCCCGGGCCGCCAGCATAGAACCTTTTGTAGAAAGGAAATTCACTGCTATCGCCATAGGCGGCGCCGTAGGCTAGATTTACACGACCTGCAAGTACGAAGTCTTCCCAAACCGGTACGTAAGTCTTTTGGCTGTAATTCGCCGTGAAGTATTGAAGATCACTACCCGGTGTTGAAACACTGAGGCCAGCAGAGATCTGGCTACCGTTGGTCGGGAAGTAAGCACGGTTACGGCTGTCATGTGTCCAGCCGAAACCAACAACATAATTCAGATAGTCATCCTGCCCATCCTGTCCGCAAATAAAGTCTTCCGCAGGATTCAGGTCTTCGGTATTGTCACCTGTCGTACAATAATCCTCATCAGGACCATCATCGTTTGGATCAATCACCTTCAGCTTGGTGTAATCGATATCTGCAGTGACACGAAATCGGTCATGCTCGGTGATCGGGAAGCCGAAATTGATACCGATCCTGCCATCATCGGTTGCATAGTCCGTGGTAACCGAGCCACTGACATTACTCAGGTCAGTTTCACTAAAGCGCAGGGTAAAGCCCTGGCTGACGCCATCCATGGTGAAATAGGGATCGGTATAGCTGAGTTCGTAATAGGTCGTGACATCACTGGTATTGAAGCCCAGTTTTACCTTTTTGCCGGTACCAAAGAAGTTCTCCTCACTGATACTCGCCTGCAGTGAAACACCGCCCGATTGCGAGTAACCAACACCAGACATCAACTCACCGGAACGATGCTCAACCACGCTGACATTGATGTCAATCTGGTCAGGTGCGCCAGGCACTGGCGATGTGGTGATATCGACTTTGTCAAAGTAGCCGAGTCGCAACAGGCGCTCTTTTGACCTGGTCACCTGCTCGGCTGAGTACCAGGCAGATTCCATCTGGCGGAATTCACGGCGCAGAACACGATCACGTGAACGCGTATTGCCATGAATATTGATTCTGCGCACGTAAACGCGGCGACCAGGCTCAATGTAGAAGGTCACTGCAACGGTTTTGTTCTCTTCATCAATAACCGGAATCGGGTTGACCTTGGCAAAAGCATATCCCTGGTCGGAGAGTGCACTGGTCAGGCGCTCGGCGCTTCGTACGACCAGCTTGCGCGAGAAGGGTTCGCCACGCACGAGGTGAATCAGCGGGAAGAGTTTCTGCGGCTCGACAATCGTCTTGCCTGCGATCTGTACATCGCTGAGCGTGTAGACATCACCCTCACTGATATTCATCGTCAGGTAGACTTTCTCGTTCTCCGGACTGATGTTGACCTGGGTAGAATCAACATCGAACTTGATGAAGCCGCGATCCATGTAATATGAGCGCAGGGTTTCGATGTCCGCCGTCATCTTCTGACGCGAATAGCGGTCTTCCTTGGTAAATCGCGAAATAATACTACCGGTCGATTGTGACAGCTCATCCTGAAGATCATCCTCGTCGAAAGCTGTATTACCAACGATGTTGATCTCTTCGATGGTGGCTGTCCTGCCCTCGCGGATCAGCAGGTCGACAGCGACACGGTTACGCTCGAGAGGAGTGATCACGGAGTCAATCTGGACACTGTACTTGCCACGATCGAAGTAGGCGCTCTTGAGCCCCTGCTTGGTACGATCAAGCAGTAATTCATTAAATACCCGGCCCTCAACAAAACCCACGGAACGCATACTCTCGAGAATCGTCTCGTCATCAATATCCTTGTTACCTTCCAGGGTGATCGAGGCGATTGCAGGACGCTCGACAACGGTGACTACCAGAACATTACCGTCTTGCTCAAGTTGAACGTCCTTGAAAAAGCCGGTGCCGTAGAGCGAACGGATAATTTCAGCAGGCGCATTCTGATCAACACGGTCTCCCACTTCGTAGGGAATATAGCTGAATACAGTCCCAGCTGAGATTCTCTGCAATCCCTCTACGCGGATATCCTTGATCGAAAAGCTTGCAGCGAAGCCAACGGAAGAGATCAACAGCGCAATTACTACAACAAAAAGACGAGATGTTTGCTTCATCATGGTTAACGAGCCCGGGGTTATATTATTCATTCTTGAGCAACAAAAAATCGATTACTCGGAGTATAAAGGAGTTTTGCCAATGTTGAAATGACCAGCTGAAACTGAATCATCCGAAAATTCTGCCGAGGTCGACATAGAGCGCCAATAGCATGATACCGATCATAATCATCATCCCGATTCCCTGTGCGCGCGCCTGCACTGAATCCGGCAGGGGCCGCCCGGCAAGAAATTCGACCAGGTAGAAGGCTAAATGCCCCCCATCCAGCACCGGAATCGGCAGTAAATTAAGCACACCAATCGTCACTGACAGCATCGCCAGAAAGCGAACAAAGGCGTTAATACCGATTTCCGCGGTATCTCCTGCCGCCTTGGCAATGGTCACGGGGCCGCCAAGGCTCTCGACCGAGAGCTGTCCACTGAGCATGCCCCCGATTACTTTCAGTGTCAGAGCAGACATTTTCCAGGTCTCCTGCGCTGCCCTCTTGAGAGCGGAGAGTGGGCTGTAGTGAATCTCGGATCGATATCGACCGAAATCAACATCATCGGTGTAGCTGACGCCGGCAAAACCGATAACGGTGTCGCCACTCCCCTTCTCTCCCGGGATCAACTGCAGGAGCTGTAGTCGTCCGTCGCGTTCAACTTCAACCTCCAGGCCACGCCCCGGATTTTCCCGGATTTCGCGGCCCCAGGCATGCCAGTCCTGAATTGGCTTGCCATTCACGCCGGTGACCCTGTCACCGGGCTGAAAACCGGCAGCCTGCGCAGGAGTGTCAGTTACAACCTCTCCGATCACGGCAGGAATATGAGGAAGCTGCTGCACTAATCCAATTTGACTGACAGCGCCCTGACTCTCGGTAAGCACCAGCAGGGCTTCAGCAGGCAGATAAAGCTCTCGCTGCAAACCGTCCTCACCAATGACGCTAACGGGCGCAGCCTTATCATCGACGGCATAATCAATCAGTTGAAAAATGACACGTTCCCAGCTGTTCGCCGACTCTCCGCCAACCGCAATAATCTCGTCACCAGAGCGAAATCCCGCTTCTGCAGCCGCAGAGTTCTGCGTCGGCGCATCCAGTATCGGCTTGAGTCCGGTTTCACCGGAGAGAAAAATCGCCCAGTAGGCAAACAGTGCAAAAATCAGGTTGGCAAGTGGTCCGGCCAGTACGATTGCCGTCCTCACGCCGAGTTCCTGACGGTTGAATGCCTTTGGCAGCTCTGCCTCGTCGACACCACCTTCACGCTCATCGAGCATCTTGACGTATCAG
>NZ_MPRK01000143.1 GCF_002021095.1 Solemya elarraichensis gill symbiont
GGAGGCCTCGAAAATACAGGAGATCTCCTCGCAGCAGTCTGATCAGCTGAGTGGTCCATTGCGTATCGGTGCCATCTATACAATCGGGCCTTATCTTTTCCCTGAAATAATTCCAAGAATCACCTCGAAAGCACCCGCCCTGCGCATGGCAATCGAGGAAAATTACACATCAGTTCTGACAGCAAAGCTCAAGCAGGGTGACCTGGATGTAGTGATAATCTCATTGCCTTATGAAGAGAGCGGCATTATGACAATGCCTCTCTACAGCGAACCTTTCGTACTGCTGTTACCATCTTCGCACCCGTTAAATCAGCCCAAACATGATATCAAGCGCAAAGAGCTGGCTTCCGAGTCTGTGCTATTGCTCGGCAAAGGCCACTGCTTTCGTGACCAGGTTCTCGAATACTGCCCGGAGTGTCACCAGGTGGCAGATACCACTGACCCGATCAGGAACATAGAGGGCGGTTCACTGGAGACGATACGTTACATGGTTGCCTCGGGGCTTGGTATAACAGTGCTGCCATGTACAGCTGCCGGTGCAGACCGTTTCTCACAACGACTTGTCAGTATCAGGCGTTTCGCCGGCGAATCACCAAAGAGAACAGTTGCACTCGCATGGCGTAAAAGTTTTACTCGCCCTGATGTTATCTCTTTATTGAAAGGTGCGATCCTGTCCAGTTTGCAAAGTTGTGTTACACGAGTATAAGATTTTTACTGTTTAACATGATACTAAACACCAGATTCCTTTATAACAGTGATGATATAGAACCCTGTAGTATAAAACACCTTGCGGTATAAATATAATAGGGATAGAATCACTGCGCTCATGATTATGCTATCAACACTATAGTTAAATATTAATCATGGCTTATACAAGTTAATAAAAAGGAACAGGTTTACTTATCATGGCGAAAAAAGATATCAACAAACTATCTGCAGATGAACTCTACGAACTCGCTGAAGCGCGTAAGAAAGAGGAGATGCAGAAGCAGAAAGAGGAACTGAAATCACAGGTAGCTGATCTCAGGGCAAAGAAAAAAGATCTGGAGCGCGAGCACAGAAAAGGAATGGCTGCAATTGATGCTGAAATTTCTCAGCTCACCGGCAGAAAAACCAGGTCTGGTGGCCGTTCAGGCGGTACCAGAGCAGCAATGCTCGATTTCCTCGCATCCGGAGAGTCGGATACCGGCTCTATTCGTGCTCATCTCGAAGCACAGGGTTTCCCTGTCGGCAATTTGCCACAGACCATGGCCTACCTGAAGCGTACAGGCCGTGTTGTTTCCACCGGAAGGGGACGTTACAAGGCAGCGTAATGGCATTTCACCGAGCGGGGTTGGTATTCGTCGCTCCATGACGTCCATGTCACCGTGACCCACATGGATGTGGGGAATGTCGGTCACGCAGGAGCATTAACCGACCGACATACCGTACATCCTGTACATAAAAAAAGCCCCGCCAATCGGCGGGGCTTTTTGCATCAGTCTGAAACCGGATCAGGGCTTCACTGTGCTCAGGCCGAGGATTTCCCAATCCTGCATGCCACCACGGTACCACTTGATCTTATCAGCAGGGTAACCGAACTTGAGCAGGTTCATGATGTTGTTCGGTGACTGACCACACCACATTCCGTTACAGAACATAACGAGTGTCTTGGCTTTGCTGAAATCGAATACCTTGGTGGTATCACCGGCAGCAATCGCCTCGTCAACGGTAAACTCGTCTGCATCGCCTGTGAGGCCGACATTGAAGCTATCCTGCATGATCTTCATGATGCCGGAAGTCTTGGCGCCTTTCTTGGGGTTGAGGCCAGTCCATGGAAGGTTAACAGCGCCCGGGATTGTGCCCCTGGCAACCCAGTCAGGAGTTCTTGAATCAACTACAAGAATAGAGCTGTCGCCAGATGCCATCTTCTCAATATAGTTAATGACCTCGACTTCACCGAGTGTCTCTACGCCTGGAGCGAGAGAGATAGGCTGAATACAGAAAGGAGGGCACTTACGTGAGGTCTTGGCGAAATCTGCCTTGACGGTATTCTTTTGATCCTGATTACGAGAAATGGTGTGTTTCATACCATTGTGTTCGAAATCAAGTTTTTTCATAGTTGGAGTGATTCCAACAGCCATTCCGTGACTGTCAGCGAATGCACTCGCAGAGAAGCTCAGTGTCAGTGCGATTGCACTCATAGTTGCCAGTTTTGCAAACTTCATAATCTTGTTTCTCCTTGAGAAGACTTAGTCATTCTTACCTTGAATATGGCGTTTGAGAATCGCAACTTATTGTTATTTTGTAGCGACTTGACACATCATATGCTTTTTTTTCTTCTTGTCACGGATAGATATTGATCCGATTCTGGGTTACTTTACGCTGTATAACAATAGCGAAACCAAGGAGAGATGTAGTGCGAGGTTCAGTCAAACTGCAATTTCTGTATGGATTATTTCTGCTGCTGCCATCTATCACCATCATGGCTGCAAGTGACCTGGAGCGAGAGCAACGCCTCGAGGATGAAATTGTCGATGCAATACTCGACGGTGATCCAGTCGATTTACCGAGAGGTGATGGCGGTGACTTTCTTGGCATTTACACGGAAACGGATGCTGACGAGCCTAAGGGGGCAGTTATTATTCTTCATGGCCGTGGTTATCATCCCGACTGGGCTGATACCATCCAACCACTGCGCGTCGGGCTGATCGATTATGGCTGGAACACACTCTCGATCCAACTGCCGGTTCTGCAAAAGGAAGCTAAGTATTTTGACTATGTATCTATCTTCCCGGAAGCATACCCTCGCATCGAGTCAGCGATCACCTGCCTGAAGGGGCAGGGCAATGAACGAGTTGTTCTGATCGCACACTCCTGTGGCGCACACATGGCCAATTTCTGGCTTGATGATGTAGGCCATGGCAGAATCGATGCCTACGTTGGACTGGGTATGGGTGCAACCGATTATCAACAGCCGATGGTTCGCGATTTTCCTCTCGATGAACTTAATGTACCTGTACTGGATATCTACGGCGAGCTTGATTATCCTGCCGTCAACCGCCTTGCACCACTGCGTAAAAAAATGATCGAAGCGGCAGGCAATCCAAAATCACGGCAGCAGATGCTGCCTGAGGCAGATCATTACTTTACAGATTATGGTGATGAACTGACCGAAGCCGTGGGTAACTGGCTGGATACGCTCTAATTCACTCAATATAGCGCTTGAGAAGATCCTCGTATGCATCTATACGACGATCCCTGAGAAACGGCCAGATGCGGCGAACCTCTTCACTGCGCCCAAGTGAAACAGTGGCACCAAGAATCCCGGCTTCCTCATCGGCATGCGCAAGCAACTCACCCTGTGCGCCACAAATAAATGAGTTGCCCCAGAAATCGATACCCGCTGTCTGGCCACCCGGATCATTTTCAAGGCCAACCCGGTTGCAGGCAATCACGGGCAATCCATTCGCAACTGCATGACCGCGTTGCACGGTGATCCATGCATCCAGCTGGCGTTGCTGCTCAGCCTCATCGTCACGCGAATCCCACCCTATTGCTGTCGGATAGATAAGCACTTCAGCTCCTGCCAAGGCCATTGCGCGAGCAGCTTCCGGATACCATTGATCCCAGCATACAAGGATGCCGAGACGTCCCACAGAAGTGTCAATCGGCATGAAACCGAGATCCCCCGGTGTGAAATAGAATTTCTCGTAAAAGCCGGGATCGTCCGGGATGTGCATTTTTCGATAACGCCCTGCAATTGAACCGTCAGACTCAATGACAACCGCGGTGTTGTGATATAGACCCGTGGCGCGTTTCTCAAACAGGGACGTGACAATCACACAGCTGTTCTCACTGGCAATGCGTCCGAACCTTTCGGTCGAAGGGCCGGGGATCGTCTCGGCGAGATCGAAATTTGCAGTCTCTTCCTGCTGGCAGAAATAGGGGGTGTTATGCAGTTCCTGCAGGACAACCAGTTTTGCGCCTGATGCAGCTGCAGCCCGAATTGATTGCTCCAGCCTGTCCAGGTTTATCGCACTATCTTCTGCTGCAGCCTGCTGGATTAGTGCAACCTTGATTTCATTGCTGCTCATTGATCTGTTCCTTCAAAATTGATCGTGCCCTGTGCCAGTTGCATTGTTGCGCAATGCAGGCTGCCATTCTGTTCGATCAGGGCGTTGCACTCGATCGGGATAACCTGTCGCGAGGTCGCCTGCTGCAGCATCTCGACAGCCAGTCCGTCGTTGGCGTGATTGTAGACCGGCACAAGTACAGCATCATTAATAAAGAGAAAATTGGCGTAGGTTGCCGCCAACAGGCGGCCGTCAATGACGGATTCCCTGCGCGGGGGAGGCGGCAGGCCGATGAGGCGATAAGCTTCACCATTTGGCTGCCGCAGTGAGCCGAGTTGCTCCCCGAGGGATTGCATGGCGTTGAAATCGGGATGCGATCTTTCAACTGTCGCATAGATAATTGTTTCCTCTTCGGTAAAACGTGCCAGTGTATCGATGTGGCCATCTGTATCGTCGCCGGCAAGTCCGCTGCACTCAATCCAATGGAAATGTGACAACCCCAACTGCTCATTGAGCAGGGTTTCTACCTGTTCCTCATCCAGCCCTGCATTACGGCTCTCGCTGATAACTGATGAACGTGTTGCCAGCATAGTGCCTTCACCGTTGGTCTCGAGTGCACCGCCCTCGAGTACCAGTGCACTGGAGTGCATTT
>NZ_MPRK01000144.1 GCF_002021095.1 Solemya elarraichensis gill symbiont
GGGATGGCTGATCTCTACCGCGATATGGGCAAGGAGAAAGCGGCCGAAGAGATTGAATTGCGGGTGTCGCGTATCCTCAAGGAGAGGAAGGCTGCAGGCAACTGATTGTTGCTGTTTCCGTGTGCGCTCACCTATTTATGGCAACTTGATTGTGATCGTTGCACCGCCGTCTGCGTGAACTGAATCATAGCCACGTATGGTGACGGAACTGATGCCGTCCGGAATGGCGACTCCTGTCAGGCTGCGGGTAAAAGGCTGCTCGTTCTCATGCGGGTGATGCAGCACCCTGGTGCCTAGCACATTGCCATCGCTATCGATGATCTCCCACTTGTTTGCGTAATGATCCCATCCTGTATCACCATGCAACAGGCTCACATGAAAAGTGTATAAGCCACTGGTAGATTTGTAGACTTTTACATCAACGACATCCGCTTCCCCGGCCATGATGGCTGCAGTCATCAGCATGATCAGGATGCCCGCTGTTGCGAGGGTGTTATAAAAGAAACGCATCTGTTGGTCCCCAAAAAAACGTATTGGCAGTATTAGCCGAATATACACCAGTGCGGCCGTGATGCCGGCAGAAATATGCCCGGATTGCGACATTCATCGAACAGCCGGGGCGGATCACTTCTTATCAACAGTGGGGCGCACAATAAACGTGCGCTCCAGGCATGCACCGTGTTCAAGCTGGTGCGGCGCATCATTATCAAGCGCTCACCAGATCCCTCTGAACACCTTGTTTCACAGTAAATCTCCATGTTGGCACGCTACATGCATTAGAGAACTCTAACAGAGTTTATTGAATGCAAATATGGAGACGAGTCACATGGTTAAACTTTATAAAACCAACCGCAGGCACTTTATCAAGAAGGCGGCACTTGCAGTGGGCTCAGCCCTCTTGCTTGGCGGGATCATGCTTCCCGCCAGTGTCATGGCAGAAATCGGAGAGCCGGAGAAAGAAGAGCTGAAATTCGGTTTCATCAAGCTCACGGACATGGCGCCGCTGGCAATTGCCTATGAAAAAGGATATTTCGAAGACGAGGGCCTCTATGTCACGCTGGAAGCGCAGGCTAACTGGAAAGTCCTGCTTGACGGCGTGATTGACGGGCAGCTTGATGGTGCACACATGCTTGCCGGTCAACCGCTTGCAGCAACAATAGGTTTTGGCACCAAGGCGCATATCGTTACGCCATTTTCTATGGATCTGAACGGTAATGGCATCACGGTCTCAAACGAGGTCTGGGAGAAGATGAAGGCGCATGTCCCGATGAGGGAGGACGGTAAGCCTGTCCACCCGATCAAGGCAGATTATCTAAAGCCTGTTGTCGAGGAATACAAGAAGGAAGGCAAGCCATTCAACATGGGTATGGTCTTTCCGGTATCCACGCATAATTACGAACTGCGTTACTGGCTGGCAGCCGGTGGTATTCACCCCGGTTACTATGCACCTGCAAAAGGCGATATCACCGGTCAGATCGATGCGGATGCATTGCTATCGGTCACACCACCTCCGCAGATGCCTGCAACACTTGAAGCTGGAACTATCTACGGATACTGCGTCGGTGAGCCCTGGAACCAGCAGGCTGTTTTCAAGGGTATTGGCGTTCCTGTCATCACCGATTACGAAATCTGGAAAGACAATCCTGAGAAAGTCTTCGGCATGACAAAAGAGTTTACCGAGACTTATCCGAATACGACTGTCCGCGTTGTCAAAGCGATGCTGCGTGCAGCCAAGTGGCTTGATGAGAACGACAACGCCAATCGTATGGAGGCCGTGAAGATTCTCTCCAAGTCTCAATATGTTGGTGCGGATGCAGATGTTATTGCGAACTCAATGACGGGTACGTTCGAGTATGAGAAGGGCGACAAGCGTGAAGTACCTGACTTCAACGTCTTCTTCCGTTACTTCGCAACTTATCCTTACTACTCAGATGCTGTCTGGTATCTCAGCCAGATGCGTCGCTGGGGACAGATCGCCGAGCCAAAGAGCGATGACTGGTACATGGACACTGCAAAGAGTGTTTACCGCCCGGACATATACCAGAAAGCGGCTGAAGCACTTATCGAAGAAGGCACCCTGTCTGCAGATGAGTTTCCTGACTTTGCAACTGAAAGTGGTTTTCGTGCTCCACAGAGTGAGTTTATCGATGAGGTCACATTCGACGGAACCAAGCCGAATGAATACCTGGAGAAATTCAGTATTGGTCTGAAGGGCGAAGAAGTTATCAAGTAAAAGTAAACGGAAATTCAGTCTCCATGGATGGAGCAATCACTCAACTGTTTGACAGAGATTAACGGGGCTACAATGAAACTCCTGAAAATTACAGCCGGCTGGCTGGAACCTCTCATCAAGCTGATTAAGGGCGAGAGCCCGAAACAGCAACTGATGATTATTGGCCGCGGTCTGATTGTGCCGCTACTGGGCATCGCAGTGTTTCTGGCGATCTGGCAGGGCACAGCACCACGTATCGTTACATCGCTGGGTGCTTTCCCGGGTCCGGTGCAGGTTTGGGAACAATCCGTTAATCTCGTTACAGAACATAACGAAGAACGGGAAAAGGCTGAGGCATTCTATGAGCGTCAGCGTGTACGTAATGAAAAGAAGCTCGCAAAGAATCCGGATGCAGTAGTCAAGATTCGGTCCTACACGGGCAAGCCAACATTTCTTGACCAGATAGTGACGAGCCTTGTCACTGTTATGACCGGCTTTCTTCTTGCCTCGGCAATCGCAATTCCGGTTGGCATCCTGATCGGTTTGAGTCCGACACTGTATGGTGCAATCAATCCGCTTATCCAGTTGTTCAAACCTGTCTCTCCGCTTGCGTGGCTGCCGCTGGTAACCATGGTCGTCAGTGCCGTCTATGTCAGCAGTGATCCGATGTTCTCAAAGTCATTTATTACATCAATGCTGACAGTGCTGTTGTGCTGCCTGTGGCCGACCATGATAAATACAGCGGTCGGGGTTGCAGGTATCAGCAAGGATCTGCTCAACGTCAGTAAGGTTCTGAGTCTGGGTTGGTGGACACACATTTTTAAAATCGTTCTGCCATCAGCAATACCAATGATGTTCACAGGCCTCCGCTTGTCTCTTGGTATTGCCTGGATGGTTTTGATTGCTGCCGAAATGCTGGCTCAAAACCCGGGTCTTGGCAAATTCGTCTGGGATGAGTTCCAGAACGGCAGTTCAAATTCACTTGGCCGCATCATGGTCGCCGTGCTGGTGATTGGATTTATCGGTTTCGTTCTCGATCGCCTCATGTTGTCGCTTCAGAAAGGCGCCTCATGGGACAAATCAGCAGTACTGCGCTAACAGGAAATAATAATGACTATCTCACACTTGGAACTGACCGATGTATGCATCGACTTTCCGACTCCAAACGGTCCCTTTCGTGCCCTTAATCACGTCAACCTGAATGTCGACAAGGGTGAGTTCATTTCACTGATCGGTCATTCCGGTTGCGGCAAATCTACCGTGTTGAATATTGTTGCCGGCCTTTACCAGGCGACCCAGGGCGGTGTTGTACTGGACGGCAAGGAAGTTGATCAGCCCGGACCTGAACGTGCGGTTGTTTTTCAGAACCATTCACTACTGCCATGGTTGAGTGCGTATGAAAACGTCGAGCTTGCCGTCAAGCAGGTTTTCAAGAAAAGAAAAACAAAATCGGAAATGCGTGAGTGGATTGAACATAACTTGCAACTTGTTCACATGGAGCATGCGATGGATAAGCGCCCGGACGAAATATCCGGCGGCATGAAGCAGCGTGTCGGAATTGCACGTGCATTGGCGATGGAGCCAAAGGTTCTATTAATGGATGAGCCTTTCGGTGCACTTGATGCACTCACCCGCGCGCATCTGCAGGACTCATTGATGGAGATCCATGCCGATCTTGGCAACACGGTCATCATGATTACACATGATGTTGATGAGGCAGTGCTGCTTTCAGATCGAATTGTCATGATGACAAACGGACCGGCAGCAACCATTGGTGATGTACTGAATATCGAACTGGATAGACCGCGTGAGCGTGTCTCCATGTCAGAGTCAGAAGAGTACAACCATTACCGGCATGAAGTATTGAAATTCCTTTATGAGCGTCAGCGTAATCCTGCGGATGTTGAAGCGGAAGTGGTTGAAGATGAGTCCAAAGGTGGCCCGGAACTGGAGTTGATTGGCAAGGAAGACGCTGCCTGACACATTTAAGTAAAGAAAATAGAAACAGTTGAATCTAAACGTGAGTGAAGCACTCGCTTCACGGTCACGGAGAAAATGAAATGAAAGAGAATCTCGTATTAATTGGTAATGGCATGGCGGGTGTGCGCACCCTCGAAGAGTTACTTAAGCTCGCGCCGGAAAAATACAACATTACAGTCTTTGGTGAAGAGCCATATGGTAACTACAACCGTATTATGCTGTCGCCTGTGCTTGCCAATGAAAAGACCATTGATGACATCATGCTGAATGATCTCGCATGGTACAAGGACAATGGTATTGCACTCCTTTCAGGAAAGAAAGTTGTCACCATAGACCGCGTCAAGCGACATGTCATAGCCGATGACGGGACTGAAGTTCCTTACGATCGCCTGATCATTGCCACCGGTTCAGTGCCATTTATGCTGCCATTGCCAGGTGCGGATAAGGGGGGCGTTATTGGTTTCCGCGACATTAACGATG
>NZ_MPRK01000145.1 GCF_002021095.1 Solemya elarraichensis gill symbiont
TGGAATGAAATATTAGGCTATGCAGAGAATGAATTCACCCCCACTGGGGCAACCGTATTCAAGGCAATACATCCTGACGACGTGAGATACGTGAAAAAGGGTGTTCTTGAACACGTACGAAAAGGCGGGGAGTCACCCTATAAAAGAGAGTTCAGGATGCAAACCAGGGATGGCAACTGGAAATGGGGCACTGCCCGTGGAAAGGTACTTGAGCGTGACGCCAATGGCAGTCCGATCAGGATGATTGGTACATTGACCGATATCACCGAACGCAAACAGTCCGAGATGGATCTTCTCTCGAGCAAGGAGTTGCTTCAGTCAATCATCGAAAGAGCCCCCATACGCGTATTCTGGAAAGATCGCGATTTGCGTTTCCTGGGTTGCAATGAGTTGTTTGCGAAGGATGCAGGCCTTACCCATCCCGATCAGTTGATAGGCAAAACAGATTATGAGATGGGCTGGAAAGAACAGGCCGAACTATATCGGGCAGATGACCTCAAGGTAATTGAGACGGGCCTATCGAAGCTGGATTTCGAAGAGCCCCAAACCACACCGGAAGGACATATAATCTGGGTGCGTACCTCCAAGGTGCCTCTACTGAATCCGACAACGGATGAAATTATCGGTGTCCTGGGCCTCTACGAAGATATCACCGAACGCAAACAGGCAGAGAATGAACTCCGGTTGAGCAAAGAGCAGTTAAGTGAGGCTCAGCGTATAACAAAGACAGGAAGCTGGACACTTGATCTGGCCAACAACCACCTTGATTGGTCGGATGAGGTTTACAGGATATTTGAAATCGACAAGACACAATTTAACTCGTCATACGAGGCATTCCTTGATGCCGCCCACCCTGATGACAGGGAGATGGTCAATCAAGCTTACCTCGATTCACTGAATAGCCATACGCAATACGAAATGACCCATCGCATACTAGTCGGTGATGGCCGTATCAAATATGTACACGAGACTTGTGAAACCCTGTTTGACAAGGACGGTAAGGCCCTGCGCTCCAGGGGAACGGTACAAGACGTAACCGAACAAAAGCAGGCCGAGGAAGAGCTGCGAATCGCAGCCACAGCTTTTGAGTCACAGCAGGGGATCATGGTCACCGATGCAGGTGGCAAAATATTACAGGTCAATAGTGCTTTCATGGAGATGTCGGGGTATAAGGCCGATGAAATCATTGGCAATACACCTAGAATGTTCCAGTCTGGACGCCACGACTCTGCTTTTTATGAGGAGATGTGGAAATGCATCAATAGCGATAGTTTCTGGCAGGGGGAGATATGGGATAAGCGCAAGAGCGGAGAAGTCTACCCCAAGTTACTGACCATCTCGGCAGTAACCGATGCAGACGGTCAAGTAAGCCATTATGTCGGTGCGCATGCTGACATCACCGAAAAAAAGAGCGCTGAGGAAAAAATAGATCACCTGGCTTACTATGACCAACTGACAGGACTGCCAAACAAAATTCAGTTAATGAACATCCTTGAGCAGACACTTGCCGCCTGCGTGCGCGATAATCAATACAGTGCAGTTCTTATGATTGACCTTGATCACTTCAATAAACTCAACAATACGCTTGGTCATGTCGTAGGTGATGAATTGCTTGTCCAGGTAGCAAGGTCCCTTGAGGATTCCACAAGTTCTCTCGATACAGTGGCACGATTCGGTGGAGACAAGTTTGTAGTAATACTTCCGGAACTCGCTGCAGACAAAACCAAAGCAGCCCGCACCGCGGAAAAAGTCACGCGGAATATACTTCAAGCGCTCAATAAGGAATACAAACTTGGAGTTGCCTCTCATCACAGCACGGTCAGTATCGGTGTCAACCTGTTTAGTAGTGAAACACTCACCATCGATGTACTACTGAAGCAGGCTGAACTGGCCATGTATGAATCCAAGTCAGCGGGTCGCAACACGATGAGTTGTTATGACCCTAAAATGCAGTCATCCGTATCCAAGCTGGTCACCATGGAAAAGGAGTTGCGCTCTGCTCTTGATAATGAAGAGTTCTTCTTGCATTACCAGCCACAGGCCAGTTTACAGAATGGTCGCATCATAGGTGTGGAAGCACTGATTCGCTGGAACAGCCCTAAGCTTGGCCTGGTTCCCCCGGTCGAATTCATACCTGTGCTGGAGGAAATGGAGCTTATCGTCGACGTTGGCAACTGGGTGTTGGAAGAAAGCTGCGAGTGTTTGAAAAAATGGCATCAGTCAGGCTTTGATCATATCCGGATAGGCATTAACGTCTCTCCTGCACAATTTAAAAGTAAGAATTTCCTGGATACTGTTAAAGACATATTAAAGAAAACCAAAGTACCGCCTGATTGCGTTGAACTGGAAATTACCGAGGGCGTTGTAATGAATGACCCTCTGTATGCGAAATCTCTGCTGAATGATCTGCACAAGCTTGGATTAAAGATCGCAATAGATGATTTTGGAACAGGTTATTCTTCTCTTTCAAACCTGATGGACCTCCCGTTTGACACTCTTAAAATAGACCGCGCCTTCGTCAAGGGGCTTCCTGACAATGCAGATAGTGTCTCATTCTGCAATACGATCCTGGCCCTGGCGAAGGCTTTGAAACTTCACACCATTGCAGAGGGTGTTGAAGAGGTTTCGCAGTTGCGATTTCTGAACCGCATTGACTGCACAATTATCCAGGGCTTTTATTTCAGCAATCCGCTTCCACCGCAGGAAGTCGAGAAGATGCTGTCCGATGGCGTGTGTTTATCAGTAGCTGACAGACGCTCGGACTTTGCCTTACATGAAGCCTGAATGCCCGTAGAATGAAATAACCCGGTGCTATCAATGCACTGTAGCAGCAACCTTCGCAAACCAGTATTGACTCGCCCTCACCTCCGTGCATGAAGCATATGACGATTTTGACGAACCATGTTCTTACCCGACTCCATAAAAAATAACCCGGCAAGACCGGGTTTAAATACTGCTTCTAGGGAGGGGATTTCCCGGGTTTCCTTCCATACACTGCTCTGGTGCCTGGAAGATCTATATGACTTCGCTATCCAAAGACATCATCGACAAAATTTATACCAGCTGTGCGCGTGACCGACTTCCATCTGCAGGTCTCTCGCTGAAGCTTCGAGCGTATAACTGCCGCTCTCAAGTACCATCCAGTCAATTTGCTCAGCGGGGTGTACCTGGTCCAAGTACATCCACTCCTGAAACTTCAGCTCGAAACCGCCCGGCTCCAGGTTACGTATGCGGGCAACACCCCGTTCAATGCTGTTGTCATCCGGCACACCAATAATGACAACAGGGTTGTTAAAGGCCTGATCAAATTCGACAATCTGCCATCCGTTATCGGCAAATGCAGTTTCCACCAACACCTTTTGTCTCATGATTCAGGCCCTTGTCGATAGGTCTATTTGCACGAGTGACAGGCGTACTTCCGTCAATGCACTCGATCTACCGGCTGAATCACAAAAAGGGAGACACTACAGACACCAGCACGATCATGCTGATGATTTGTGCGACCCCGCTACCTTTAACAAATGAATGTTAATCAGGCCGGTGGCTTTGCGTCCCTCTCTTTCAAGAGGTTTGCCTTTTACATTATTACAATCTAGATGGTTGTAGTCTATTTGTCAAACACCTGAGGTGATTTTAATATAAATTCAACCAACTGGCCATCTAATCAGTATGAACTCTCGGATGATATTCAGAAAAAGTTACATTTGTGAGAAACAAGTGGATTATTCCGGGCTTGAAGTCCCACAGGCGGGACCCCAATAAGAGACGGAAACACGCATACTATGCTGACGTGGATCATTCACTTTAACCACGTAACTGATTATGATCATGCCTATTGTATTGATTAAAAAAAAGCTAGGCATTTAGAGTCATCATTTTTTCGATAACTCTGTGTGTTCTTTATCTCACCATTTTCAATCTGGATAAAAGCAATATGAATACTTCAAGACTAATTTCCTGGATTTTACCCATACTTCTCGCCTTTACTGGCACACAAGCATGGTCTTTCGGTACAAGCATACCTGCCTCCAATTCTGAAGCGATCGCCCACACTGGCAAGGTAGTGGAAACCATGTCCAGTGTTGGCTATACCTATATTAGAGTGGAAGAAAAGGCTAAAACTTACTGGATTGCGCTTCCTGAAATCCAGGTGAGTGTTGGTGAAACGATCAGCTTTTATGAACAAATGCTCATGGAAAACTTCACCAGCAAGTCACTTGATCGAACCTTTGACAGAATTCTTTTTGTCGAAGGAATTAGCAAGGGAACTGAGTTACCTGCAAGAGAAGAGGTCAAACCCTCTCCAAATACAGAACCACCAAAACAACCCAGCGAATCACAAGAATCGAAAGAGTTGGGAAGCCCTGTCGGACGCTTCAGCGTGCAAGAACTAATTCAGAAAAAAGATGAGCTAAACGGAAAGGTTGTTGAGGTAAAAGAAAAAATATCAAAGCTGTCCCGAATGATAATGGGAACAGACTGGGTTCACATTGAAGACGGCACCGGAAGCAAAGAGGATATGGATAACAAAATTATCTTTCGCTCAACTCAAGCCGGTATGGCGGTTGGTGATGAAGTTGTCGCTAAAGGCGTGTTGTATACCAACAAGGATTATGGCTCTGGCTACTTCTACCCGGTCATCGCGGAAGATGCTGTTTTCACAAAA
>NZ_MPRK01000146.1 GCF_002021095.1 Solemya elarraichensis gill symbiont
CCTTGAGCAATTTGAGAAATTCAAGATGGCGTCCAAGATGGCTGCCGAAATTCTTGAAATTGACTACCACTTTGAAATTGTTGATTGTGTGTGTAATAAATGATGTATATTGTGCCTCATTAGTAAAACAATAATGAAAATATTAATGTATCATGTAAATAGAATACTTCTATCATGATATGGCGTAAAATGGCGGTCAAATTAAAAACAAATACTGACAAATAGGGTCCGGACAGCGAAGTCCACACATGATTAATGGTACATGATCTAGACTTTGTTCATATGATCATTGCTTGTATTTAACATGTCGAAGGCACCGCAACAGCTCACCCACAAAAAGGCGTGGATTAGCTCGGCTAAGAGAGACAGTGCAGTTACAGCTGACCTCACTACGGAAGGTTGAGAACACGAGAAGAAAAGCAAGAGAAAGGACAAAGAAGAGAGCAGCATTCACAGCCAATCCATACTCGAGAAAGAAAGGTCAGGGAAGTTGGAAACCCCACTTGAAGAGGTTGAGAGATACCTTCATTTTACCCACTCTGATCCCAATTGAGAGGACGCACTAGGGGACTGTGACCGAATAGAACCAGCAAAGGCACCACAAAAGAGGCTGGATGTTTCTGAACCAACGCTGGGAGAGGTGAAGGAGGTCATCAAGAAAGCGAGAACTGCTTCAGCCCCCATATCCATCGCCATCCCGTACAAGATGTACCCACTACTTCTCAAGCGGTTACCTTCCATGTGGGTACCGGGGGTTTGGAGAATTGGCCCACTGCTCACCCTAGCAGGTCGTAAAAGTCGACCATAAGGGCACAGCACAGAAAAATACTTGCATACACAGTCCTGTATGACTGAAAGATTGCTAAAAAAGAACGTTAAACCCATTCACTCAAACAATCTCCAGTAGTTGTGGAAGCACCGCAAAGTAGGCTGTAGGAAGGGGGATGTTCCAGATGCTTGGAAGGAGGCTAAATGGATATTTACACCAAAGGACCAAAATTCCAAGACGATCCACCAGTTCAGAACGATATCGTTGCTCAACGTCGAGGGGAAAATATTTTTAGCCATGGCCGAATGGCTGACATCTTTTCTGACAGCAAATGCGTATATCAACACTTCGGTCCAGAAGGGAGGAGTCCCAGATTTCTCAGGGTGCGTAGAACACACCAGTACTCACTAGACCTCACTGTAGTCTGACTTCACCTAGTCAACGCATATGGATCAATTCGACACCAGTTGAACTACACAGCCGACACTACCATGTGGATGGTCACATACAGAAAATCAGCAGCAGCTACCTGGATGGAATCCAGCTCCGGTTTACTGTAGGTGACCAACTAACCAGATGGCAGAAGTTGGAGAAAGGAATTGTTACAGGATTTACAGTTTCCGTGGTACTTTTCATTATGGGGATGAACCTGCTGATCAACGCTGCCCAACGAGAGACGCGGGGACCAAAGACGGAATCAGGAATCTATCTCCCATCTAGTAGAGGCTTCATGGATGACCTCACCTTGACGTCAACAACTCACATCCGATCCAGGTGGATGCTGACAGCCCTGACAGATGTAGCTTTATGGGAAAGAATGGAGTTCAAGACAGCCAATTCCAGATCTGATCATCAGGAAGGGGCAGACGACAGATAGGTTCAAGCTCTACGTACAGAACGAAGAGATCCCATCCATAGTGTCAAGTCCAATCAAGTGCCTGGGCAAGTGGTTCGATGCTAGTCTACAAGATCGGGACAATGTCAGGAAGCTCGAGCAGCAGGTACAAGATGGTCTCAAGAAGATCGACAGCTGTGGACTACCTGGCAAGTTCAAAGCCTGGCTTTACCAGCATGCACTGCTCCCAAGACTGATCTTGCCAATGATGTTGTATGAGGTATCCGGTACGGCAGTAGAAGCCCTGGAGAGAAGCGCCAGCCGACACCTCAGGAAGTAGCTCGGAATTCCACCTAGTTTCACAAGGATTGGACTCTACGCGAAGAGAAACAAGCTGCACTGGTTGAGGAGCTTGAGACCGCCAAGACAAGACTTGTGCTGTCTCCGAGGGACTCTCTAGACGAACTTATCCGTGAGGCAAAGTTCGAAACCCGTACCAGCAGGAAATGGTTAGCAACAGCATCTGTAAGCCAGGAAGAGATCAACCTCAATCACAAAGACATTGTCGGAGTGACTGCTATTGGACGTGAGGGGATCGGTACAACAAAAGTACAACTGTGGAGCCGATCAGACCAGAAGGAGAGGCGAGCGATAATCCAGTCAGAGGTCAGGAGGTTAGAAGAAGGAAATGGGAGTACAGGGAGCATGGACTACGTGGAATACAACAGACAGGGAGCTGACCTGGGGAAATATCTGGAAGTATGAGTCACTGAGATTTTCCTTCTTAGGTCTATCTATGACCTGCTACCATATCCAGCGAATCTGTGCCGATTGGGACTTACAGCTGACCCCAAATACAGTCTCTGTGAGAAACCAGGCACATTAGAGCATGCCCTGCCATCCTGTTCTACAGCACTGACACAGGGTTGATACCGCTGGATACATGACTCAGTCCTCGGAGAGCTGGCTGACTGGCTGAAGAAAGAGCAGAAGAAGGATCATGGCAACCACCCCCACCGCAGGCACATTGCTTTTGTCAAGTCGGGTGAGACCAGCAAGACAGAAATCACAGCGTTCATCAACTGGCTGGAACATGGAGGTTAACCTTGGGAATATACTGGTTTTCCCTGACGTGGTACAGACGACTTTACGAACAGACATCGTACTATGGTCCAAGACAGGGAAGAAGCTCATTGTCATCGAGCGGACAATGTAATGGGACACTAGGTGTGATGAGGCCTATGGGAGGAAGAAAGCAAAGTACACAGAGCTCCTGGATCTCTGTAAGCAACGAGGCTGGCGTACTTGGCTGTTCCCTGTAGAAGTCGGCGTGAGAGGTTTCTGTGTCCAGTCCGTGTGCAGACCGATGGCAACAGTAGGAGCTACTGGCAGATTGAGGTTGGCGGCTATCCAGAGACTGAGCCAAGCAGCAGAACGGGCATCAAGTTGGCTGTGGCTGAGACGAGAGGGGAAGGACTGAGAGCAATCAACCAACGCGCACTGACTGATCACCACTGTGGGCGCACCCGCCACCAGAGTGTTCATGCAATAGAGGGCCGAAACATTCATGCTGAGGATGTTGGTTGAGAAGCAGTCTACTACCTACTTCAGGTACTAAATTGTACTATTTACATTTCACACCTGGAAGACCAAAAACTTCTAGGAAAGACTGGATGACAACCGAGAACAGAACGGTGACACTGGAGGGACAGAACCAGGAACAGACTGGACCGGGCAGAAGAGGTAGCATCCCAAATTGCAGTTTTCGAGAGAGTACACCCCAAAACAAGCTACAGACTCCATAAATGAAAGACAAGGGGGAGGATGATAGACGCACTTGGACGGATTTCATGAAATCGACACGGCCTGCCTAATCGAACTACGGTCACCTGTAATTGCGGAAAGATGGGCAAGAACCAACAAGGTTTGCGCATCCACCAAGGAAAGTCTGGTTGCCAGCGTGTGATGCCACGTGGACAGCGCATAGCCAATCTGGCTAGTGAGACGCAGGAGTACATCAGTTAGTATTTAACCCACAGTACTGAGGATCTCTCTGTCTAGAAGGCAACACAGGATGGCTTCCAGGATCTAGAGGTGGGTGATGACCCCCTTTTACAGCTACAATAGGCTCAGAGGAGCCTAGATTAAAGGGGCATAATCTAGGTTAAGTACATCGGGGAGTTATCTCCCCCTGTTTTTCAATCTCTTACAAACTTGAGTATAGATCTATAATATTTAACACGAAATTTGCATAGATAAGCAAAACATAGGCTTTTACACTTCGTTACAAAATATCGTTAATTTAGCATTCAGGGGCAGGTAATAAAAGTAAAAAATCTCAAAATGCCCAAGGGTAGAAAAAGTCTACCCGGCAAAACCTTTTTATGGAATGTCTGAAGTACCCAGAAGTGCAGAAGTGCAAGAAAAAAACTTAATGTCCTTAAGCAAGGTTCAACTGTTCCTCAGCAGGACTAAAAGGGCATGCAGGCAACTGAGAGGCCGTGTGCTCTCGATGTACTGAATTCGGACATAATAGCTCTACCTCTGCCAAACCAATGAAATGCGCAAACTGTAAAGAACCTCATTTCGCATATTCCAAACATTTTACTTTTGAAAGAAGGAGAAAGAAATCCAGTGATACTGATAAGACACCAGCAAACAAACCTTTTATTGCCCCCTACACCTACTGTTACTAGTAACAAATTATTAATACTCTTACCCCTTAGTACATTGCTGAAAGCCACCCCTGCCCCTGTCAAAACTACCCTGAGCCGTCTGTTACCACTTGAGTTGTACTTGAGTTTAGATCATTGTATTTGTGTTTGATAATTGTACTATACTTTAACAGGATTCCAATGCTCATGAAGGATCTATGTTACATTTGATAAGAAAGATAAGTGTGTGGTCTGCCACCATGTATGCAAATTATTATTATAAATCAACCCTATTTCTATAGAAAAGTTAAATGAATGAATCAAATACAATGGTCGTCTTAGTTTCATGAATCATTATGGAGAA
>NZ_MPRK01000147.1 GCF_002021095.1 Solemya elarraichensis gill symbiont
TTTCCTTTGGCGCTGGCGCACGTCAGAAAAACAGTCTCGCCTAGTGGCTACCGGGGACTACGCGCCTTCGATTCTCTCTCCTTGGCGCGCAGCGATTGAAAATGGAGACTGAAAGATATCTCAGGCGTTTCGAGACGTTATTTGCTCTTGTTTTATTAATTTTTTTCATGATATTTTTTCATTCGTTCCATGGGTAGAGTTGCACTTTAGACCAGTTATCCCGGGCGACAATAGCTTCGGATTATAGTCACCGGGGGTATCCTCATCAATCGGAAACCGGGGATATCTCGTGAATTAAAGCTGCAATCGGTGATGCAATCCCGATTGTGGAGATATCTCCCGTATCAAACCAGCCACATTCATAGGCATCTCGCACCTGCGAGAGTGGTTCCTGTGTTACCAGGTGCAGTGGGAGCATGTCGAAATGGTAGTGCGTGAAGGTGTGACGACGTCGTGGAAGCTGCCCGATTGCTGCCTCTCTCTTACCTGAAAGCTGTTCATACCATTCAATTGCCTCGTCCTTGCTTGTGAACTCGGGAAAACTCCACAAACCGGCCCAGACTCCCTGCTGGGGGCGTTTATGCAGCAGGCAATTTCCTTCGCCATCCTGCACGACGAGCAAAACCCGCTCTTTTACAGGCAGTGCTTTTTTCGGCTTTTTCGCGGGATAGTCGGATATGCAGTCTGTTTGACAGGCTTCACACTGCTGTTGCAAGGGACAGGCGTCACAATCGGGAGAACTGCGAACACAACAGGTTGCACCAAGGTCCATCATCGCCTGGTTGAAGGCACGCACATCATTTGTGGGCGTCAGTTGCTCACTCAAGGCCCACATGTGCTTCTGCACGGCTACACGACCTGGCCAGCCATCGATTCTGAAAACACGTGCCAGCACACGCTTGACGTTGCCATCGAGTATCGGTGCATATCGGTTTGAACCCAGAGATACGACGGCACCGGCAGTTGATCTGCCTATTCCTGGCAGCTGCTGCAACTCCTCGACGTTTTCCGGCAGCAGTCCAGCGTGCTGCTCATCAAGAATAATTGCGGCTTTATGCAAATTTCTGGCGCGACTGTAGTATCCGAGACCGGACCAGTGACTGAGTACCTCGTCCTGGCTGGCTTGTGCCAGCTGTTTCACATCCGGAAAACGCTGCATGAAACGCTCAAAATAGGGAATGACAACAGAGACCTGGGTCTGTTGCAGCATGATTTCTGAAATCCAGACGCGATAGGGTGTCGCATCCTGTTGCCATGGCAGGTTTTTGCGCCCGTGCAAATCAAACCATGCAAGCAACGAACGCCTGAACTCCCCAGTCAGCTTTGCGTGGATTGTCATGCAATCATCCTGCATCTCTTGCATGCAGAATCAGGCCCGATTGAACAATGCAAGATCAGCTGTACATGGATTTGACGTCATCCACGTAGTGCTCCAGTACTGACTGGCGTTTCACCTTGAGTGTTGGAGTCATCATGCCGTTGTCGATCCCCCATGGCTCACTAAGGAGTACGACACGGCGAACTTTTGCGTAACCCGGAAAATCATGCAGGGCATTGCGTATGCGCTTGAGTGCATCACTAACGATCTCTTTCTGGTTAAGCGCTTCTTTTGTATAGGGTTTGCCGGGTGCTGATACTGTCCAGAAAGCCTCATCGACAACTGCCAGTGCAGTCAGATAGGACTCGCCTTCTCCAATCACCATGACCTGGTCAAACATCGAATCCATGCTGATTGCGCTCTCCATCTCCGCCGGTGGTATCTTCTCGCCATTCGACAGCACCAGGATATCCTTGAGGCGCCCGGTGATATAGATGTGTCCATCTTCGTCGATACGCCCCTGGTCGCCTGTATGCAGCCATCCATCCTTATCGATGACATTTGACGTTGCATCGTGGTTGTTCCAGTAGCCGAGCATCATTCCCGGTGTCTTCACCAGCAACTCGTCATTTTCTCCAACGACGACTTCAACTCCACGAAGCGGAAGACCGACACTCGCCGGCTTGTTCTTCTCGACTGGATTACCGCTGATGATAGGTGCGGTTTCTGTCAATCCGTACCCCTGGAGTACAGGAACGCCAAGTGAAAGAAACATTTCACCAATCGAAGCAGGCAGCGGTGCGCCACCAGCGACCGCAAGTCGCATACGACCACCAAGCTTTTCACGTATTTTTGCCCCGACCAGCTTGTCGAGCACCTTGTGTGTCAGCAGCGACGGGTGCCAGCCGGCACGCCCCTGATCCCTTTCGAACTTCCTCCAGCCGACACCAACCGCCTTATTGAAAAGCTTGCGCTTGATTCCCGGGCCGTTGGCGAGCTGATCCTGAATCTTGTTATAGACACGCTCAAACACACGCGGCACCGCGATCAGAACTGTTGGTTTGTGTGTGACGAGATCATCCGCCAGCTGGCCTACCGAGCGTGCATAAATGATTGTTGCACCAGTCATCACCGGCACATAGTAGCCGACGGTACGTTCCAGCGTGTGTGAAAGCGGTAAAAATGAGAGGAAAATATCCTCAACAAAAACGCTGATCATGGTCATGCCGCGGTGGGCAATAGAGAGTATATTGAAGTGACTCAGCATCACGCCCTTGGGACGGCCAGTGGTTCCAGATGTGTAAACAATTGTCGCCAGGCTGTTGATATCGCTGACCAATCTCGGCTTGTACTCAACACCATGCGAGGGGATCTCATTCTCGACGAGATGAACCCGGTCATCATTACGTACGCATTTTTCCGCTTCGCTGCTCGATTCAAGAATCAACACGCGTTGCAGGGGGCTGTTCTCATTTTCAACCGAAGGGGCAAGCCGCTTCCAGCGCCCGGCATCCTGAATCAGCAACAGGCGTATACCGGCATCCTCGATGATATATCCGACATTATCAGGACGGTCATCGGTATAGAGGGGAACCACGACCAAGCCGAGACTAAGAGCGGCCTGCTCGAAAAAGACCCATTCGGGGCAATTGCGCAGAAGAATAGCAACCCGGTCACCTGCGGAAAGGTTTTCCCTTGCGAGCATCTCCTGCCAACGTGCTATTTCTGCCAGGGACTCTTTCCATGTATATGAGTTCCAGCTCTTGTCGCTCTTGTCGAAATGACGCAATGCTTCCTTGTCAGGGGTGCGATCCACACGCTTGAAAAAGAGCCCATCAAGCGATGTTGCCTGTTCGACTGTAATAATATCTTCAGTCATTCCTACTCCAGTTTCTCAGGATTTAGTGCAGTTTTTGTTATTGCTTTTCTGTAAAATACATCTCATTAAACCTTCAAAAGCACACACAGGTCAATGATCATCAAACTGAATGGCGAGACGCGCGAGATACCGGGAGGCACTAAAGTTGCTAATCTGGTGCAGGAACTCGGGCTTGAGGGCAAGCGCATCGCAGTTGAAATCAACGAAACCCTGGTGCCACGTACACAGCACGCCACCCACCAGTTGCAGGAGAATGACGAAATGGAGATCGTGCAAGCGATCGGCGGCGGCTGATATTATCAGATACAATGCCTGGCCAGTGCCACACACTGGCAGCGCCAGGCACTATCCCGAAATTACACACGAACAGACAGATTGACATCATGAGTCAGAAAGATACTTTTACAGTCGCCGGCCGCACATTTACTTCCCGCCTGCTGGTTGGAACCGGCAAATACAAGGATATGGATGAGACCCGCGCAGCCATCAAGGCGAGCGGAGCCGAGGTGATGACCATAGCCGTCCGCAGGACGAATATCGGTCAGGATGGTGATGCAGAGAATATTCTCGATGTACTGCCACCCACTGAATATACCTATTTACCGAACACGGCCGGTTGCTATGATGCCAAAACCGCCGTGCGGACCTGCCAGCTTGCACGCGAACTTCTGGACGGCCACAACCTCGTCAAGCTCGAGGTGCTGGGTGATGAAAAGACCCTGTTTCCCGATGTTACAGCAACCCTGGTTGCAGCCGAAGAGCTGATCAAGGATGGTTTCGACATCATGGTCTATACCAATGATGATCCCATCATGGCGAAGCGCTTTGAGGAACTCGGCTGTGCCGCTGTCATGCCACTGGCTGCTCCAATTGGTTCTGGCCTGGGTATTCGCAACCCGCTCAACATCCGCACCATTGTTGAAAATGCCAAGGTCCCCGTTCTCGTCGATGCCGGCGTCGGCACAGCATCTGATGCAGCAATGGCAATGGAACTTGGCTGCGATGGCGTTTTGATGAACACAGCAATCGCAGCTGCAAAGAATCCCGTATTGATGGCATCTGCAATGAAAAAGGGTATCGAAGCAGGACGCGAGGCGTTTCTGGCCGGGCGCATGCAGGCAAAACGCTTTGCCTCGGCATCTTCACCGGTTGACGGCCTCTTCTTCTGACCGTGGTTCCGCATATTTCAATCATCGCCGCGATGACGCGCAACCGCATCATCGGGCGTAACAACGAGCTGCCCTGGCACTTGCCGGCGGATCTGAAACATTTCAAGGCGCTCACCATGGGCAAGCCCA
>NZ_MPRK01000148.1 GCF_002021095.1 Solemya elarraichensis gill symbiont
CATTTGAAGAGATGTACGACGCTGACATCTCACCAACCCTGATATCCAAAGTCACTCATGCTGTTATTGAAGAAGTTATCGAATGGCAATCAAGGCCACGGATGCGGATAGCCACATGGTTTCATTCCATTCATCGTGCCTTGGATAGAAAAGACACAGTTGTTGTTTGTCCTGCGAGTACAGATGGGGGATTTCTCGATCGCCCGCCAAATCCTGTATGGAAGGATCAAGCACATAGGTCTGCGGAAGTTTTCCTAATCTGTATCTGATGCCGATCTGGTATACCCACCCCATGGGAGATGGCCTCGCAGGATACTCCCAAACCAGGGTCGCATGCCGCTCAATCTGACCATTGCCCGACTGCACCGACTGCCGGAGATTCTGCAACTGCTGAGTCAAACCAATTCGGTTGTATTGACGTAACTGACGATGCTGCTTTGATGTAAGCATCGCTAACTACCATAAAACTTGTTCGGCCTGACTGGGTCACCATGCGCGGTGCCTACACCGATGCTTGATGATGCAAGCAAGATACCCGCAGTGCGGGCCACACTCATGCGATCGGTGACTTTCGTCAGGACTCGTCCCGCCTCAGGCCCAATGATTTTTTCTCTTAAATGCTCAATCAAGCTATCCAGCCCAGCGATCCGACCCAACTCTTCAACATCATGCAAGATCGCACCGTGCCACTCGAAAAAAGCTTTTGCCCGTTCCCGGTTGGTATTCCATTTTTCAGCGAAGTTTTCGCCTTTGGTTGTCGGGTTTGGTATGTAGTAAAAGATGCCGGTCGCAGTTTTCTGACACTGGATGTAACGCTTCATTCCAGCGATGACCTCGTACACCATGTCAATATCGGCGAGTCTACGTCCGCTAGTAACCACCGCCTCATAAGAATGCGCCGCCAGGGTCGTTATGATCACGGAGATCGGTGCTTTTCCCGAATCGTCATCTTTGAACTTTAGATCGCGATGGCGCTTACAAATTTGCACGATGCGCTTCAGCAACCCTTTTATCGGTACCTGCTCCGGGAGTGGCTCTATATCTGCTCTGATTTCCATTGAGCCCGGTGCCATCATGTAAGGTGTCATCTCCGCCCGCTTTTCGAACCATTGCGTGTACCCTTCCGGATTCGATGGTTTCATCGACTGGCTCAGGTCCTTGTCAGGTACCAAGAGACCGCCGTCGACACACCGGGAATTGGTCACTGAGGGCGTGATATCCATATGAAATTGGCCCGCATAATTAAGCCGCCAGCATCTCTGTTTCTCCTCAAGTATAGGCTGATAGTGTCCGTTGGCTTTTAGTCGATCACCTATGATTTTTTTCAGATAGGCGGCGCCCATGGATGCATGTCCGCTCAGCAAGTGACATACTAGATCGACGTCATACTCATCTCGCCCCAATGGCTTCACCGTTGTGCCGAGCCGGACTGAACCTTGAGAGAAGATTCGAGAGTCAGCCAGTATCGGATGGTCCGCATCGTCCAGCCAGCGTCCCACTGCATCATATTTCGATTGCGCATCCTCAAACTGGGTTTTCGTCAGTTCCAACTCCTGGCATGCCATTTCGAGCAGACCAGCAAGGTGGTGTTTCTGTGTATCGTTAAGGGTTTGGAAAGTCATGGCTGTATCTCAGGGGAAAGAGGGTTTGCAGGCACAAACGGCGGTGCCTTGTGATCAAGAAACGTTTTTCGGATGATCGGCATTTTATGCTTGCTCGCCATTGCCGCTTTCCCAAGAAGTTCTTTGGGTGTGTAGGCATCTAGCTGGTACAAGCCCTTTGGGGTTACCGGATTGATACGCACAAGGTTTTCTTTTCCGACCATGAGCTGCGCCTGCTTTTTTGCACCGGCATTTTGTCCGGCCATGATCGTCTTAGCACTTAGCCGTGCCCATTGAAGCAAGCCTCCAGTTGTCAGGCGTTTGGGAGGTGCTGATATCTCTTCAAAAGTACCGATGGAAAGAATTCGTATCTGATCGACAGGCACCTTCAAAATGCCCACTGCCTCGGCTAGGGCCACCATGGTTGGGTTGTTCGCCCAAACCCCGCCATCAATCAAAGTGCGATCTTCGATTTGACTGAACCCTGGGAAATAGGTGGGTGCTGCTGTGGTTGCCATGGCGACTTTCCACGCTGGCATCTTGTAATCCCTGACGAAATCTTCGTGGTGAGCCGTCTTGAACAACGCTACATCAGTATGCGCGAGATCGAAACTTGGGATAACTAACATCCGCTTGCTTTCGCCAATAAGCTGCTCTCCAAAACACTCCCGGAGCGCTAACTCCAGTCCTCTAGAATCATACTTATTTCTGACCAAATGACGTAGTCTGCGAAAAGGTGACGCTGGAAACATTGACTTGCCGTGATCGACATAGAAACCCAGTATTTCTTCTGGGGTAAGCCCAAGTCCAAGACCCAACGCGATGATCCCTCCGGTTGAAGTCCCTGCGATCAAGTCAAAATGATCAGTAATCGATACACCCAGGTCCCGTTCAATATGGGCTAGCAACGCCGCTGAAAACATTCCTCTGATGCCACCGCCGTCTAGCGAAAGGATTTGAAAACGTTCTGTCATTCAATCTACCCTAAATATTCATTCAATGAAACTATTGAACCAGATTCCAAAAAAAATCAACGAATCGCAAAGTAACGAAATTCGACTCCGCCGGAAGGTGCCTTCTCATCCTTTCGGAGAATGAACCCCGCTTCCAACAACTGTTTCAGTTTCGTGCTCGCGTTGGTTAGTTTTAACTCGAGCTTGTCTGCGACATAGGATGCCGATGTTTCTCCTGTTTCGAGCACGTAATCTAGTAGTTCTTTGTTTCCGCGACTTGGTTCCAAGCCGATCATGCCGTGACGCCCTTCTTCACTGAGGCCGATTGGTTGCTCCCGACGAATCGCCGCGGCTTCCAGGTTCTCCAGCATGTCCTGGTTCGGGATGTCCTTCAGGCAGAAACCTTTCCTACCTCGATAACGAACAGCTAGCTCAACCACGCTTTCTCTCGCAAAAGAAACATCCACTCGACGAACACCATCAAACGAGACATAGAAGACCAAAATCCCTGGGCTCTGCCCGACAGCAGCAATAAGCTGGCTGTGGACAGCCCGGCCTTCACTATTGCCCCAGCCGTCATCACGCTCCATGAAATCGTGCACACGAATTGTCGTTGATTTCTGCTTCATTGAATATATTGAAACAGTTTTTTGCTAGTTACGCAAGTGAGAATTCAAATGCTAAGTGCGTCCCCCACAACAGCGGTGCATCGTTCTGAGAATAAACCGTGTGAGGCGTGTAGCCGTCAGTGGACGGGACCAGTCGGACGTAGGTGTTCGGCAGACGCACCTCCAACTTGGCATTGTATCTGATGGCCTTAGTGGCACACTGTTTCAGCCCGTTTCCTCTACCCTTACCATGACGTGATAGCCCGTTTCGGAATGCCTCGACCAACAACGACGCGTCATCGAGACTACCCAAAGCATGGTCTTGCATGAGTAGTGCTGGCCGAAGTGTCTCGATCAATCCTTTGCCACTATCCGACACAGCAACCGTTGCCTTCTTCCCCTGCGGATAGACCTGCAAAACGGCAAAGCCGTCTAAATTGGTTTCGCTGTGTTCGTAGATATTGCTGACCAACTCTCCCAATACGGTGTAAGCGGCCGGCCCAAATGCATCCCTATCGACGGTATCCGGCAACGCGGCAGTTAACGCACGTTCAAGTCGGCTAGGCAATTCTCGATCCTGATGAATGGGGCTTATCGGCGCAAATTCCACAAGCCCTTGATTACCACCCCGATACAGCTCCGCGCTTGAATACGATGGCCTTTCCGGCTCCACCGTAATTCGGGTATCCAGCAAATCAAAGAAGCCGATACGGTTCAGATAGCCTAGTGTCGCAGAGCTGAATCCAAAACTCATCGACACCGATTTTCCAATCGCTTGCAACTGGTTCGCCAATGAAAGTAACTTCACACCCGCCGCTACCATGATCTTACAGTTCGATGGAATCTCGAAACGAACGAACATATCGGGCGATGTCAGCAGCGCTGGGCTGGAGCGTAAGGCTTGTTCAAACGCTTGCCCAGTGACCCATTTGCTAGGGAGAACAACTGTTTCCAAACTAGAAAGTCCTATGATCCTTGTCGCCGAAGTAACTTTTCCCACATCTACGCTTTCATGATTATTGGTACCATCACATCAAGCTTCGCTTACCTCTTTTTTCAAGCAAGCATGACACTGGATTATAATGCGCAAGAAGGCTTGCTGTGATTATGCTTCAACATTGAGATTAGGTCGAACTTTACCCTGTGACTGACGAAGAGCTAGCGGAAGAGACTAAAACCCCGAGGCCGACACACACATCAAGATAATTCAGTCAGATTCCAAGAATCTTCAATTTATCGAGCTCGAAGAGGACCCACTTCTCAGACTTCCTGAATCAGAAGAAACCCCTGAGCTCTGACCTCCCCAAGCCCAGT
>NZ_MPRK01000149.1 GCF_002021095.1 Solemya elarraichensis gill symbiont
ACCTATTCAGAATTCATTAAGGAATTAAGGGAGCAAATGACACTATGGACGGAGAACAATGATCCGAGCGAAGTCAACTGGGTCGAGCTGCTCTTGAGGTATAGATTCGATTCCCAGCTAAGTGATGAACTTAATTTATTCATTTTGGATAAAAGAGCATCCACTCTCCAGGAATGTATTGCATTGGCCGATGAATATAATCTCCATCGCAGATTGGCGCCCAGAACGCGGATTAATTCGAATCCGAGTATGAAACCCAGAGATACGGAACATCGACCTCCTGCCCCAAGGCCTTTCACCCCCACACCCATGTATCGACCCAATATGAGAATTGATAATTCCCAAGCTATACACAGGACTCCCCGTGTAGAAAAATATTGTAATTATTGTCGGCGAAATGGCCACGCACATAACGAGTGTTGGGCAAATCCAAATTCACCTAGGTACAGAGGTACTAGAAATCTCGCGAGCGGGCACAACATGTCAAACGCCAATCATAGCTCTGCCTTTATAACAAACGAACCGATCAACTCATCCGAATATAAAGAAAGCGTAAATCCATTACTCGTCAAATACACCGGGCAAGCTAGAATAAACAATAATACTACATACGTGACGTATTTAAGAGATACGGGTGCCACTATCAGTTTATTGACGGCTACCGAGCAAACGGCTAATCAGTTGGAATACACAGGAGAACACGTGACCATTAGAGGTGTCAATTATATACCTGGTAATTATCCCCTAGCAAAGATTAACGTCAACTGTCCAATATATCAAGGAACTTTGACCGTGGCTATATTGACACATAGATGCGCCGCAGGGGTTGATCTGATAATCGGTAACGACTGTGATATCGATCCGGTCGCTGATTTAATTACATGTGGTGTTGTGACACGCTCCAATAAGACAGCGATTTCCTTTGATGAAACCGTCGTATCAATACCTAACTTAGAAAACACACCAGATACTGAGGAATATGTATTACCTTTCCGGAATACAATTGAAATCAATTCCCCCTCTGAGAAAGCAAGTAAGGAGACACCCCACGATAGTCCATCTATTGATGACTTGAGCCCTGATAAATTATTGCAAGAACAGAAAAATGACCCGACATTATTGCCACTATGGGAAATGGCGCATGAAGAAAAACCCATGAGACAAGGATATTACATCCAGCCCGAATCCCGCTTACTTATGAGGAGAGAACAACCTCAGGACCCATCCAAGGTTCGACCCTGGAAAATATATGATCAGGTGGTAGTTCCACGAGGATTCAGGAATCATATAACGGGAATCGCTCATGATAGTTTAAGTATGGGACACCTGGGACCTAGTAAAACCCTGAAGCGCATTAAGCGTCGCTTCTTTCGGCCGGGAATCCGAGCGGATGTTAAACGATTCTGCCATAGCTGTGGGCCGTGCCAGAGAGCTGGTAAGGGACAGAAGTCCACTATAGCCCCATTGAAACCTCTGCCCATTATATCACAACCATTCAAATTCATATCCGCTGATTTCGTGGGACCCATGGCGTATGACTCCCCAGACCCTACCCTATTAGATTACCAAGCCCCTACCGACCTAGAGAAAGAATTCGACCCTTGCAGTCCTCTTGAATCTGTGCCTAAGAAAGCTTGGCCGGATCTCAGTCATTTACCCCCAGGTCACAGGGATGAGATTACACAAATATTAGACCGTTACCCCCGTCTGTTCTCTGGAAAACTGGGATGTTTCCAAGGTGTTACTCATGATATTGATGTGCAAGGTGCCGCTCCCGTAATCCAGCCATACTACCGCATGTCTCCAGAAAAGAAACAAATCTTAAAAACTGAGCTAGATAAAATGTTGGAGTTAGGAATTATCCGCCCGAGCAGAAGCCAGTGGGCCTCCCCCATAATATTGGTACGAAAGTCGTACTCGGAATGGCGACCGGGTTAGAGTTCAATGATTGTGATGTGTACCGATAGTAATTCAGTAGTTTAGTTTACAAACATTGCCTCTATGATTAGAATGTTGGTACCTAGCCAGAGAAATGTTATTTTTGTAATATGTGATGTATTGATGTTATATTGTTTTCTCCTATATATCCGATGGAGTGAAGATTTGTAAATCGGCCGGTGGCGGGCGATTTCAAACTTCAACTTGGGTAGGGAGGATTGTGCAAAATATAGAAAAATACAAACAATATATTTGCACGAATAAATTATTGTCATATATAAATATAAATGTATTATATAAATACATTTATTTATTTATATATCTGACCCATTGTTAACCATGTAATATTATGATTATTAGATATTATGTATAATCGTCTGCTAAACATTTTCGCGCCTAAATTATCAGTTCTCTGTTGGCGCGGGAACAAATATATTTTGACAGCCGAAGGCTGCTGGTCAGTTATGTAAGATAATCGCCGCCGCTCTGTGATCTGTTTGCGCGGGAACAAATTATATTGTTGCAACCGAATGCAGCTGGTCAGTTATGTAAGATAATCGCCGCTTCTCTTGATGACACATTAATATGTAATAGTATTATGTAACATCACAGATGTTCAGCGACGAAATGTCTGTTATAGACTTTTATTTTGCTATATAAGAGATGCAAAAATATTAAGAAATTAGTACATTATTATCCGGCCAAGGAGGCGTTTAAGGAATAAATGTAACTCACGATTGAAATATAAACTGTTTCTATGATAGTTAGAAAACTGTAATATTTAAAGAAGTATTAACTCTTAAATATTAAACTATATTAAATATGTGAACGGAAGATAATTAGGCCTTTTAAGAAACGATTGTTTTGGCTAATATATCTAATGGTACAGTTTGATAAAGTGAAGGAAATTAGTATGTTAGTAGAATTGTGATAATACATTGAAATAGCGAGGCGAAATATAAGACAGAGATATCACAAATAAATTATTACGTTATAGATTTGGAATAAAGCGAGATTGCCATAGAGGATATTATATGAAGGAAAATTGAAGAACTGTGTTGTGTTAATATATCTGAAGGACCTTAGAGAATACCCCTAGACAACTCCAGCGAGTCTACGATAGGATAGACCCTGGTTAGAGTAGTATTGAAGGACTATATATATAAACCCCCTAGACAACTCCAGCGAGTCTATGATAGGATAGACCCTGGTTAGAGCCTTAATAACGGAAAATAGATACGAGAAGGAGGAATGCGTGACAATTGGGGCGCTCGACCGGCATGAATCGGAATAAAAACGGGATTAAAACGAAATAAATTACGGAGTAAGAAGATCGGAATAACGAAATATCGTGACAGATCGAGACATTTTTGTGAAGGACACTAGGATACATTTATCAAAGATACAAGGAACTACTAATTAACGTGAAAATAGAAGTGCACAAAACAAGTGTTAAAAATTGAAAATTAAATAAATGAAGGACGCCATCGGATTATTAAATAGAGAACATTCTTAAATTATTGGAACTATGTGAAATGAATTATATTTGAATTATTATTTGAAATATTTTAATTGTGATAAATTATTTATATTGGATTAACGGAGACGACACGGAATTCGGTAAGTACCAATTTCTTTTCATAGAGGCTGTTTAAAATATATAGTTAGACACATTAGATTAGTGATCCACTGCCTTTCATGAAAAATAATTTTATAATACATTTGGAGAGACATTATTGGGAGTAAAAATTTTGGGAAATATAAAAACAAAATGGCTACGACTAGGAGTGCTAATAAGGAAACTGAGGGACCGGTTAGCCCCGACTTCCAAACCACAGGTGATGAGATATGGGATAAGTTAATGAGACTCCCCTACTTTAATCAAGCAAGCCTGGAACGCCAGGGTGAAATTTATGAGAAAGAGAAAGAAAAGGGAGAACAAAAGAGAGAAAGAGAGAAAGAGGATAAAGAGAGAGAGAGAGAGTGAGGGACGAAAAACAGAAAGAGAGGGACAGAGAAGAAAGGATGAATAGAGACAAAAACAATATGGAGATTCGCCTGAGAGAAATCCAGAGGGATCAGGAATCTCAGCAAAATAACACCCTCCCGACCGATAATAGACCCCATAAAACCAACATATCTGTTCCTAATTGGACCCCTACTATGAGGCCAGATAGATTCTTCTCAACATGCGAGAGACTATTTGAAGCTAGCCAGATCTCCAAACAAACTTGGGTGGGGCATATTATAGACAAGTTATCTGACAAGGCAAGAAATATATATGCCACGCTTCCTGTCCAAGATGCTAATAATTACGAGACTCTCAAGGCCGCCATCTTGGATGAATATCGACTCTCACCCACTGTATACAGAAAAAATTTCTTCTCTTGGGTAAAGAAACCTCAGCAGACCTATTCAGAATTCATTAAGGAATTAAGGGAGCAAATGACACTATGGACGGAGAACAATGATCCGAGCGAAGTCAACTGGGTCGAGCTGC
>NZ_MPRK01000016.1 GCF_002021095.1 Solemya elarraichensis gill symbiont
ACGCAGGGCGTCCGGGGCAATAAAGGCTGTCGAAGATCGAGTGTAAAAGGGAGACTTGGATGTCCCGTTTTACATCACGAGATCAAAGACACGCTTGGGAGTTGGTACTGAGAAATTGCGACTCTTCAACGAAGTTGGAAAAGGTATTGGCCATTGCAAAATTTTCTATCGAGGCATGCTCGGACAATCGGAAAGTGGCCGAATCTAACACTGTTGATATAACATTTGGCTCGTTGGCGACACCCTGATTGAAGTTGTAATAGACTTCCAGGTTTGATTCGACGCCGCTTAAGCGGCCATACATGTTATTTTGTATCTCGGTCTGCGTCCTGGCCTCCCACCAGACCCTCAGCTCATCAAGCCGCCCTTCATAATAAACACTCCCCAGTGCGCCAGTACCCGGGTGAGTGCTGACACCAATACGTGCAGGATAGTCCACTATGTCAATTGAGGTATCACTGGGGCTGAGGGTATCACTATCCTTAAGATCTCCGTCGACATAGAGCCTGAACGCATTGCCAGTGTCACGTACTACAGCGACATGGTGCCAGTGTCCATCTGCCAGATCGGTAGCATAAGCCAAAGTGGCTACATCACCTGCGCCCAGGCCGAGTCGAACCTCGACGCTGATACCATTGGTCGTATTCGACGAGATTAGAAGACCATCAAGTGTGCTTGAGATGACCGCCAGGAGAGGATTGTCGTTAGATGTATCCGATTCGGGCCTGATCCAGAATTCGACCGTAAACAGGCTGAAGCCAAAATCATAGGCATTACCATCAGCGTATGCGACTTCCAGGTAGTCGTTTGTTCCGTCAAAATCCAGTGCATTTGAGTGGGCGGATTGAAACGCGGGAAAAATCAGGACAATGAGTAACAGCCTGAAGCGCCAGTGATGAAAAATTGCACTTACTCGGAAAGCCTCTTTGCTGCCGAGTGATGCTGACTGCTCACTATGGAGATAACTATGCTTCCTAGTAGATAGACGCGGCATGTTAACGTGTTCTTCCTGAACTTGATTCCATTAGTATGAAGATACTAATGCCTAGAGAGTTGACTGGTCAATAGCGTAATTGATATGGAGCATACTCCCGGGTACTGCCCCACGCCTCCTGCTCGGTCAGCCTGTAGTAATAGCCAATGCCGGGTAAGGCCCCCGGATCCGCGTAGAAATATTCTCCGCCGAGCGGGGCGTCGATAAGGCCAGGTAACAGCTTCCGGTTGACCCGTATCCACTCCTCACTTCCCGGCTCACGGCGGTCAATAAAGAACCCAACGGTTCCCTGCTCCTCAAGCGTTGTCCAGTGAATGACTGCCACTTGCCCATCGCCATCTGCATCGAGCAGATTTCGCAGTACAGCAAGTGAAGCAGGCGGGCCAGTCTCATCCGGTGCTTTATCATCGCCAAAGGAAGTGATGAGCATAGCTATGGCACTTGCATCAAGGTCTGTGAGCAGTTGATCCACGGAGACACTTCTGATATCCACGCTGCCAATCACGGCCACCGTCGTTGGCCTTGGGGTTTCAGCAACAAAGTTGGCAGTGCTGCCGGTCAGGGAAAAATTATAGATGGTCGCGTCCACGGAGGCTGTCTGGCCTGTGACTTCTGTGATGCTTGTATTGTTTCCGCCGGCAACGCCCTGGTTGAAATTGTAGTAGGCCGCAAGGTCTGTCTCGCTGCCAGTCAGTTCGATATCGTCTTGCGCACGCATTTCTGTCAGTGTTTTGGCTTTGGACCAAAAGCGCAGCTCGTCCATCTGGCCTGTAAAATAGTCACTGGGCGATGATGGGGTTGGATAATAGCCACTGCCAATAGTCACACCCTGGTTGATATCCACACCTGTCGCCGTAGAGCCGGAAATCGTGGCGCTGTCTTCCATGTACCCATTAACATATAACTCGATTGTGCGTATATCCTTGCGAACAGCAGCGACGTGGTGCCATGTACCATCAGCCACATCCGTTGTTGAAAGAATCGAACCAACATCATTATTGTTATTGCCGAGACTGATAAAAAAGCCGACCTTGTCGCCTGTGTCGATATAGAAGATATAACGATCCCCTTCATTCACATCAGTAAACCGGCTCGTCACCAAGCCCTGCGAAATCCCTGTTGCAGTCGACTTGATCCAGACCTCGATGGTGAAATCAGAAGTGCCGAAATCAAACGCGGAACCATCACCCCCGGGAGCCAGAAGGTAGTCATTTGTCCCGTCATAATCGAGAACATTCGACTGGCCAAGCGCAATTGCAGGGAACAGGCAGAAAAAGAGAAGCCGCCAGCATGAAGGGCGGCATGAGGTCTTCTTCACCTCCATACCCCCGGCGGAAAAACATCAAGTAGACTCAACTGGCCTGATACAGGCCAATTACTATACCTATACATAAATATAGCTTCAGTCTTTTTGGTTTAATTATCAAGGTGTACAAGCTTGTTTCAGGATGGTGATTTCAGACTGGCCTGGACACAAACCGCAGCTGGATTGGTCTGGCAACCCTGCTAAGTGGAGAGTGTTAGCGTTATGACTGGAGGTAGCGCGTCAGCAGTCCCATGTCGGCATTTTCAACAGATGTCTTGATACGCACCTGGTAACCGCCACCCGGCACTTCGTCCATTGGGTTGCCGTTGAGATCCTCAATATAATCGAGACGAAAACGGTGGTTATGTTCAGGAGTGAGCAGTTCAACTTCATCACCCTTGCGAAACTTGTTTTTCGCCAGCACTTCAATCATGCCCGAGCCACTCTCCTGTTCCGGGACAACTTCTGCAACAAACTGCTGCTGCATGCTCTTTGAGATGCCCGCACGGTAGTTTTGCATCTCGTTGGTTTCGTGACGTTGGAAAAAGCCGTCTGTGTAACCGCGGTTGGCGAGACCCTCAAGATCGTCCAGCAGTTCGGGGCGGAATGGCCTGCCTGCAACCGCATCGTCGATCGCCTGGCGGTAGACCTGTGTAGTTCTTGCAGTGTAGTAGTGCGACTTGGTGCGCCCCTCGATCTTGAGGCAGTCGACACCGATCTCGACAAGGCGCTGCACGTGTTCGACGGCGCGCAGGTCCTTGGAGTTCATGATGTAGGTGCCCTGCTCGTCCTCGAACACGGGCATCAATTCGCCGGGGCGGTTCTTCTCTTCTATATAGTATATTTCGTCAGCTGCGGGATGACGCTTGATCGCCTCTGCAGGAAAAGCTGTCGGTTCCTGCATCGCCTGCATGATCTGTTCGCCATCACCGAGCTTGTACTCCCAGCGGCACGCGTTAGTGCATGTACCCTGGTTGGCATCTCGATGATTAAAATAACCTGACAGCAGGCAGCGGCCCGAGTAGGCGATACAGAGTGCGCCGTGAACGAAGACTTCGATCTCCATGTCGGGGCACGCCTGGCGGATCGCCTCGACCTCGTCGAGTGATAACTCGCGCGACAGGATGACGCGACTAAGACCGACTGACTGCCAGAATTTGACTCCCGCCGAATTAACCGTGTTGGCCTGTACAGACAGGTGCACCGGCATATCGGGCCAGTTTTCGCGTACCAGCATGATGAGACCGGGATCAGCCATGATGAGTGCATCCGGCTGCATTTCGATAACCGGACGAATATCGTCGATAAAGGTTTTGAGTTTGGCCCCGTGCGGCATTGTATTGGTGGCAACAAAGAACTGCTTGCCCTGTTGATGCGCTTCATCGATACCGGTGCGCAGGTTCTCTTCGAGGAAATCGTTGTTGCGCACGCGCAGGCTGTAGCGCGGCATGCCGGCATAGACGGCATCCGCGCCATAAGCGTAGGCGTAGCGCATGTTTCTCAGGGTTCCCGCAGGAGCCAGTAGTTCAGGAGCTTTCATGCGCGTATTGTACTGATTGGCGGCGGAAAAATCAGGATGAAAACCATGTGGGATGTAGTTATTGAGCTTTCCGGATTTGCTACGCCTTTTACGGAGTACAGCACTTAAAACCCTGTAAACATGGTAGGATTTTCAGTCCTGCAGAACAATACCTCGCTTTTCAGGAACATGCGATGAATCTGGTCAACGGCCTCCACTTCAAGAACATCAAAGGCGACATCTACGGCGGCATTACAGCTGCGGTCGTTGCACTGCCGGTGGCACTGGCGATGGGTGTCTCTTCCGGTGTCGGCCCTATTGCGGGGATGTACGGCGCGATCATTGTCGGTTTTTTGCAGCATTGTTTGGCGGCACTCCGGCTCAGGTATCCGGGCCGACCGGACCGATGACGGTGGTGATGGCTGCTATTTTCATGCGGTACACGGGCATGTTTCCGGAAAATCCCGCTCATGGTGCGGCGCTTGCCTTTACCGTGGTGATCATGGGTGGCCTGTTCCAGATTCTGTTTGGTGTTTTAAAAATCGGCAAGTTCATCGAACTGGTACCGCACCCGGTGGTATCCGGTTTTATGAGTGGTATTGGCGTCATTATTATTTTGCTGCAGCTACCTCCCCTGCTCGGTTTTCCGGCCCAGCCCGGTCCCATGGCTTCGGCCAATGCCATTCCCGCTGCTTTCAACACTCTTGTCAGTGATGCTGTGATTATCGGCCTGGTGACCCTGGCGGTTGTTTACCTGATGCCGGGCAGGCTAAACAGGATTATTCCATCGCCCCTGGTGGCGTTGTTTATTGGCACACTGGTCTACATAGTGTTCATGTCGGGTGGTGACGCATCTGTTCTCGGTGAAATCCCAACCGGGTTGCCCGACCCGCAGATGCCGACTTTTGAACTCTCGCTGCTACCGATGATGATTCAGTCGGCACTGACGCTTGCCGCGCTGGGTTCAATCGACTCGCTGCTGACATCACTCGTGGCTGACAATATCACCCGCACTTATCATAAGTCCGACCGTGAACTGATCGGCCAGGGTATCGGCAACACGGTTGCCGGTTTCTTTGGCGGTTTGCCGGGGGCCGGCGCAACCATGCGTACCGTGGTCAACGTCAAGGCCGGTGGGCAGACTCCAATTTCAGGTGCACTGCATGCGGTTGTTCTTCTCACCATCGTGCTGGGTGCCGGCGCACTCGCAAGCAGTATTCCGCACGCCGTACTTGCCAGGATTTTGATCAAGGTGGGGACGGATATCATCGACTGGGACTATCTCAAACGCATGCACACGGCACCCAAGGCCGGTGTCGCCATGATGCTCACCGTACTTGCCATGACTGTTTTTATTGACCTGATCATTGCGGTTGCGGTGGGCATGACAATGGCTGGCATGGTCTTCATAAAGCGCATGACCGATCTGCAGCTGGAGAGCATCAAGACGATTCGAGAGATAGACGAGGACTCGCCGCTGTCCAGCGAGGAAGAGGAGATATTCAGTCAGAGTGACGGACGAATCCTGCTGTTTCACCTTGGCGGACCGATGAGTTTCGGAGCAGCCAAGGGAATGGCGCGTCAACTGGCTCAGTACGACCAGTACGACGTACTGGTTCTTGAGCTGACTGATGTGCCGCAAATCGACTTCACGGCCACGCGTGCACTCTATGACATGGTGCACGATGCCCTTGAGCAGAATCGCGAGGTGTTTCTGGTCGGTGCCCGGGAACAGGTCTACGGCATGATGAAAAAGCAGGGCGTCGTTGACGCCGTGGCGGCAGAGCACCTGCTCGACAGACGTCTTGATGCGCTTCGAGCTGCGAAACAACTGCTTGCTGAGCCTCCTGAATAGCCCTTTAATCAGCTATCTTATTGAATTCATAAACAGTTTATATTGGTGCGTCGCAAAAAGAATGCGTTAGAGTATTATGATATATTCAATTGCGTTCAAATGATGCAAGAGTCGATGGGATAGCAAGCACAGTGCTATCCCATCAGCTTTTTCCATGAATTTATATTAAAAGATAAGAAATACAGGAGTAGGTAATGTCACAGAAAAATCCAGTGGTTGCTATCACAGGTTCATCCGGTGCCGGCACGACAACCGTTAAACGCGCTTTCGAACACATCTTCCAGCGCGAGGGTATCACCCCGGCTATCGTAGAAGGTGACAGCTACCACCGCTACGACCGCATGGAGATGAAAGAGAAAATGGCTGGCGGAATGAGCCATTTTGGCCCGGAAGCAAACCGCTTTGACAAACTCGCCGAGCTTTTCGAAACCTACGGTGAAACAGGCTCAGGCGAGAAACGCTACTACCTCCACTCTCCTGATGAGGCGGCTGAGCACAATGCACGTCTTGGTGTTGACAAGCAGGCAGGTGAATTCACTCCGTGGGAAGAGATTCCCGGCGGTACCGACCTGCTCTTCTACGAAGGCCTGCACGGTCTCGCAGTTGCAGGTGACGATGACGTTGCACAGCACGTCGACCTCGGTATTGGCGTCGTACCTGTCGTTAACCTGGAGTGGATCCAGAAGATCTTCCGTGATAACGCAGAGCGTGGTTACTCTGCGGAAGCGATTGTTGATACCATCCTGCGTCGCATGCCGGACTACATCAACCACATCACACCGCAGTTCTCGCGTACTGACATCAACTTCCAGCGTGTTGCAACGGTCGATACCTCGAACCCTTTCATCGCACGTGACATCCCGACTCCGGATGAGAGCTTCGTTGTTATCCGCTTCGCTGACCCGAAGAAGTTCGGTACCGATTTTGCCTACTTGCAGTCAATGATTCCGAATTCATTCATGTCTCGCCGTAACACCATCGTGGTGCCTGGTGGCAAGATGGGATTCGCCATGGAAATCATCCTCGGCCCTATCATCGAGCGCATGATGGACCAGGCACGCTGATACAGCACCTGGGACTCAAATCAAAAAAGCGGCCATCTGGCCGCTTTTTTCGTAAATGCCGGCGTACTCTTTTCACTATGAATCTAATAGGTTATTTCATACAATGACGGCCATTATTCCAGATTCATCTTCACACACGGATCCAATACGTGCCCATGCATATTCTCGGCATTTCTGCCTACTATCATGACAGTGCTGCCGCCCTGATTTCAGACGGGACGATAATCGCTGCTGCGCAGGAAGAACGCTTCACTCGAAAAAAGCATGATGCCAGATTCCCCGGAAATGCAATTTCTTATTGCCTTAAAGAGGCCGGCATATCGATCAGCCAGGTCGACCACGTCGTTTTTTACGACAAACCCCTGATAAAATTTGAGCGATTGCTTGAAACCTACCTCTCCTACGCTCCAAGAGGATTCCGCTCCTTTGTGGCAGCAATGCCAATATGGCTGAAAGAGAAGCTGTTTTTGAAAACAACGCTGAAACGGGAACTCTCTGCGATTGGGAACATTGATATTAATGAACTTCCTTCGCTGTTATTCACCGCTCACCATGAATCGCATGCAGCATCAGCCTTTTACCCAAGTCCCTTCGAAAAAAGCGCTGTTCTTTGTCTTGACGGCGTCGGTGAATGGGCAACAACCTCTGTATGGCTGGGAGACGGCAATACACTGACACCTCAATGGGAGATCGATTTCCCGCATAGTCTTGGACTGCTCTATTCCGCTTTCACTTATTACGCTGGATTCAAAGTTAATTCCGGCGAATACAAACTCATGGGGTTGGCCCCATACGGCGAGCCAAAGTACGTCGACCTGATTCTTGATCACCTTCTGGACCTGAAAGATGACGGGACCTTCCGGCTCGATATGAGCTACTTCAACTATGCAACTGGTCTCACCATGACTGGTGAAAAGCTCCATAAACTATTTGGTGGAAAGCCTCGAAAACCAGAGTCCGAACTAACCCAAAAGGAGATGGATATTGCCCGGTCGATCCAGGCAGTAACAGAGGAAATCGTGCTGCGTCTGGCACGAACAGTAAAGAAGGAACTTGATGTTGATTACCTCTGCATGGCAGGTGGTGTCGCACTAAACTGTGTTGCGAATGGCCGAATATTAAGAGAGGGTCCGTTCAAGGACATCTGGATTCAACCGGCTGCAGGAGATGCCGGTGGTGCGCTGGGCGCTGCAATGAGCGTCTGGTACAGCTACCTTGATAAACCTCGTGAAGCTGACAATAGCAGTGACAAAATGCGTGGCTCCTACCTTGGAAAACGTTTCAGCAACACAGAGATTACCAATTTTCTCGACAATACTGATGCGGTCTATAAGCAGATTGAAGACAGTGAGTTAATGCCGCAACTGGCAAAATTGCTGGATAGCGAAAATGTCATCGGCTGGTTCAACGGGCATATGGAATTCGGGCCGCGGGCCCTCGGAGGACGTTCTATCATTGGCGACCCTCGTAGTCCGAAAATGCAATCAGTGATGAACCTTAAAATCAAGTATCGCGAATCGTTTCGCCCATTTGCCCCGGCAATTAAAGCGGAGCGTGTATCTGAATGGTTTGAACTAGACCGTAGAAGCCCCTACATGCTGCTTGTCGCGCCGGTCAAAAAAGAGAAGCAGTTGCCAATGACGGAACAGCAGGAACAGATGTTCGGAGTCGACAAACTGAATATCCCCCGTTCCGAAATACCGGCTGTTACCCATGTGGATTACTCCGCAAGGATACAGACCATTCATAAGGATACCAATGCACGCTTTTACGATCTAATTGACCAATTCGAGCAACTGACTGACTGTCCGATACTGATCAACACCTCGTTCAACGTCAGAGGAGAGCCCATCGTCAATACGCCCGAAGATGCATATCGCTGTTTTATGCGTACTGAAATGGACTATTTGGTCATGGAGAATATATTATTAGCCAAGACCGATCAGCCCCTGCAGGAGAAGGATGAATCCTGGAAACAGGAGTTTGAACTGGACTGATGAAAGCCATGAAATCTGACATTAAAGAACTGAACAAAAAAGAGTTACGTCAATTCGGCCTGATAACCGGCGCAATAGTGGCCGTGTTGTTTGGTCTGTTCTTGCCTTGGGTATTTGAGAATGACATTCCCACCTGGCCATGGATCATCACGGCTGTTCTGTGGCTATGGGCGATCGTGCTGCCTGCAACCCTTGCCCCTGTTTATCGTGCATGGATGGCTTTTGGCAATGTACTTGGGTTTATCAATACGCGAATCATTCTGGGAATCATGTTTTATCTGATGTTTCTGCCTGCCGGTTTCATCATGAGATTACTGGGAAAAGATCCCATGGCAAGAAAGATAGATAAAGACCTTGAGAGCTACAGGACGATACATGCTTGTCCAAAACGAAACCACGTGGAGCGGCCATACTAATGCTTGATTTACTCAAAGACCTTTGGGGATTCATGAAAGAGAGGAAGAAATTCTGGCTTGCTCCAATAATCATAGTCATGCTGTTACTCGGCACCTTAATTGTTCTCTCGCAAGGTTCTGCTATAGCACCATTTATCTACACCCTGTTTTAACAGGGTAAGATCAGCATTTAGATTCAACCTTAGTCAATACCGGCATCAGCAGGATATAGTGGTCCAATATATAAATGCATAAAAAAATGAAACGTCTTCTGGCAAATACCTTGCTTATTGTTTTCAGTATAACAATCTCTATCATCCTGGCAGAGTTCGCACTCCGTCCATTCTACCCCTCGAGTGGCACGTCATACTTCTATCGCATCCCTCATGAAACACTCGGCTGGAAATTACAGCCCGGTGCAGACTTTATCAATTACATCCCGGAGGCTTCCATTCAGGTCAGATATAACTCTGACGGCTGGCGTGATACAGAGCACCAACTTCAGAAAAAAACTGGCGACTCCTTACGCATCGCTGTTTTAGGCGACTCATTCATGGAGGGTTATTCAGTCGAACTGAAAGACTCTTTTCACAAGAGACTGGAGACACGATTAAACCAGCTTAATGCCAACGCAGAAGTAATAAATTTTGGCGTTGGAGGATATGGAACATTACAGGAATACATAACTTATCGTGACTATGCCTCGGCTTACAAGCCGGATATTGTTATTGTCGGGTTCTACCTTGGTAATGACTTGGTAAATAACGCTCAACACTTCGATACATACAAGAAGAAGGGCTCATTCAAGATGAAAGCCACTCGCCCTTATCTTGATCAGACAAATCAGTCTGAATGGAATGTTATTTACGCCGATTACAAAACATCCTTGAAACGATATCGTGAGCAGAAAGAATCATTTTTCAAGAAAGTCATACAAACCTCTGCCCTGAACAGGGCATTGAAACTCCAAAAAAGCAAGGCCAAACTGAAATTAGGTGCAAACAGGATTAAAATCGGCGAAGAGAGAAACTTGAGGAATTATGGCGTTCATTTCTGCTCAGAACCGGAAGAATTTTCACAGGCATGGCAAACAACTGAACGAATTCTTGATCGACTCAATACAGAGACCAGGAGGAATGGTGCAAAACTGGTAATTTTCAGCGTACCCGCAATGCATGAAGTTGACAACAGCATGGTAGAGCGAATAGCAACTGAAACCTCGGGAGAGCAGAAAGCTTGCATGGACACCCCGCCAGGTTACCAACGCCTTGAAAGATTGACGAACAAACTGGGTATTAGGTATGTCAACCTGCTGTCGGAATTCAGAGACGCCTCCGATGGCGTTGGAAGCACGCTCTTTAATCTCAGTGACAGACATTGGAATAAAGCCGGACATTCATTGGCTACCGAGAATGTTTACAAGTACCTTGAAGATGCCGGATTAATCGAAGCCAAATAAGACACACAAAATGAACAGTCAAACGGAATCACCAGTTCAAACCGTCATCTGCCTCAAATGGGGCACGCGCTACGGGTCAGATTATGTCAATCGCCTGTATGGCATGGTTAAACGTAATACAGAACGACCTCTCAGGCTTGTCTGCTTTACCGATGATTCTGATGGCATCCAGGAGGGCATTGAAATCAAGCCCATGCCGCCATTTGATCTGCCGGAAAAGATGCGTTCCCATCCTTTTCGACGCATGTTCATCTTCGCAGAACAGTTGAATGACCTGCAAGGAACCGTCCTGCACCTGGATCTCGACCTGGTCGTCACTGGCTCGATCGACAAGCTGTTCAATTTCAATCCGGATTCACGCTTTATTACGATTGAAAACTGGACCCAAAAGGGCCAGGGAATAGGAAACATGTCTGTTTTTCGCTACCGCATCGGTGAATTGACAGAAGTGTGGGAGCGCTTTCGCCCTGATCCAATGGCAATGATGAACCTGTATCACAACAGCCAGACATTTGTCTGCCGGACACTTGGTGATGTTGACTTCTACCCTGCCAACTGGTGTCTCAGCTTTAAGCACTCGCTAGTACCCAAGTGGCCGCTAAATTTCCTGGTTTCTCCAAAGCTGCCGGAAGAGACAAAAATTATTGCCTTTACCGGGCAACCCGATATCAATGAAGCGATACGTGGTGAATGGCCCGTTTCGAGCAACTGGAAGAAACTCTACAAGCATGTCCGGCCATCGCCCTGGCTTGCAGATCATTGGCGATAAGGCCAGCCATTCCTGCTTCAGGAGAAATTGCTTATGTCATTGACAGATAAACCTGCAATAGCCACTGTATTACCACCCCGCGAAAGCTTTGGTGAGCACAAGGCCGGTGCATTGGGAATCGATGTTCGCGACTGGCATTCCTGCAGTCAATTTCGTAGCAACTGGGAGGTCTATGGTGGCGCACAGATCTCGAGTTTTAAAGGCATCACATATCATCCCGTTGAGGCAAGACGCCTGAGGTTATGGAGCCGTACAGAAGACTATGCTCGTCTGCTGGTTCGTGAACTCCGCAAAAAAAGTCCTGCAATTGTAGAGATTCACAATCGCGTCTCTGTATTCCTTACCCTTGCAAAAAAGTTACCAAATGTCAGGGTTTGCCTGTTTGTTCACAACGACCCAATGACAATTAAAGGGGCAAAAAAGGCCTCAGAGCGCAAACAGATATTACAAGCGGCCGCGCAAGTCTATTGTGTGAGTAATTATCTCAAACAACGCCTCCTGCAAGGGACTGAAGGATTCGAAGACAAGGTTAAGGTCGTTTCACTCGCATTGCCTGCAGATGAAATCAGAGACAAACCGGCGCACTCACGCAAAGAACTTGTATTCATAAGCAGGATGGTCCCGGAAAAGGGCGCACTGGAACTGGCAAAAGCACTGGCCATCGTATTACCAAAACACCCGGAATGGCGCAGTATCTTTATTGGTGCACGCCATTTCGGTGGCTTGGAGCCATCAACCGATTTTGAAAATGAGGTCATCAACACACTGACCCCGCTAGGCGAGCAAGTCGAATACCGCAACTCGTTGCCTCATTCGGAAGTGATGCAAGCACTGGAAGCAGCAGAAATTGCTGTTGTTCCATCAATCATTCCAGAGGGATTCGGGCGGACCGCGATGGAAGCGCTCGCCTGTGGCTGTGCTCTCATCAGTTCACGCAACGGTGCTTTGCCCGAAGTCTGCGGTGATGCCGCAATAATGCTGAGCGAAGTCAGCACAGATGCCCTTGTCGATGCAATTTCAAAGCTTCTTACAGACGAACATTTACGCACACAGATGCAGAAACAAGCAATTGAGTGGGCCCAGGATAGGTTCTCCCTGCAGAAACAAACCGCCACCCTTGATAACTACCGCTGCGAGCTATTGGGACGTACAGGCATATGAGAATCTGCCAGGTAATGGCGAGCCGGGGCGACGGAGGCTTGGAAAAACACACCCTGGAGCTCTGCAGCGAGTTAGCCAACAGGGGACATACCGTAACACTTATCGCTGATCCAATTTTCCAGGAACGCATTCCAGATGGTGTTCTCTTTCTCCCTGTTAGCATGAAACGTTGGCGCAACAACCCCCTCTTTCTCTATGCATTATGGAATGCAATCAAGAATTCTCGCAGTGATGTGATTCATGCGCAGGCCAACAAGGCGGCGGCTATCGTCGGGAAACTTCGAGCTTTCTTAAAGCCCCCCATGATCGCAACCGTACATAATCAAAAACGCTCTGTCAGAATGTTTGGTTATTTTGATCGATTGATTGCAGTTAGTAAAGGTGTCGCAATAAGCCTGCCTGCTGATTCAACCAGCGTTATTTACAATGGCATAAAACTGCCGCAACCCCGGGATCTATCCAGGAATCTGGCCCACTTGTTCGACCTGAACAGCCGCCACCCGGTACTGGTCAGTATTGGCAGACTCGTGCCTGCAAAGGGTTTTGATATATTGATCGATGCTATCTCAGGCCTTGATGCAAGCCTTGTTATTATCGGTGAGGGTTCCGAGCGGCAAAGTCTGGAAGAAAAAATACACAACCTGGATCTTGGCAAGCAGGTAAAATTAGCCGGATTTCGCGATGACATTTCTGACTTGATTGCAGCCAGTGATGGCGTGGTGATCGCATCAAGGGTAGAAGGGTTTTCTTACGTCTTTGCAGAGACGATGTTACTCAGGATGCCCGTGGTTGCAACAGAAGTACCAGTAGCCAATGAGGTGTTATCGGAAAACGATCTTGTCACAAGGGACAATCCGGGTGCATTACATAGCCGACTTCAAGAGAAACTTGCAGACATGTCCGGGTGGCGTGCGCAACAAAGCGCTGCCTTTGAATTCGCGGAGCAACATTTCACGTTGGATGCCATGGTTTCAAGCGTTGAAAATATTTATAGTCAGGCAATCACAGGTTAATCCGTCCAGGTTACGGAAGTGGAGAAAATCCGATGGCAGTTAAAAAAGGTAGCATTCGCCATTTTCGCTGGTTTATCAGTAACCTGGCAGTCAACCTGATCCCTGCTCTGAAGCGCAAAATCATCTTGTACAACCGCATCATACCGGCAGCAGAAGCCGGTGCCGCTGACATGCGCGAGTCCACGCAAGCGACAAACTTCAATGCTGAGGAACGGGAGTTCATCAACTATCTTCCACGGCAATTGCCGGAGCAGTTAAAACGTAAAATTGCATGCATCGAGTTTCACGATAAAACACTACTGGGAAATACAGGGGCGCTGGTCGATGATAACAACCAGGCATTGATCTCCTTCATGCGCAGCCGTCCATTTGTGAACTACCATGATTTCAGGCCGGAGATATTAAACCCTGTCAACAAGGGTGAAGTACGGTATTTCAATATGCTGGGATCACACCGCGGCCACAGGCACCTGTTCCATTTCCTTATCGACCGCATGCCTCAACTGTACTACGCGCTTAATCTGTTTAAACTTGCTGAACAACCACTTATCGTTTTAATAAATGAAGATGTTCCCAAGTTTCAACGCGACTTATATCGTTTCATTTCAAATGATTACCCCAATGTCTCATTTGTAGAAGTCCCTCACAATGAGCGTTGGAAAGTAGAAAACCTGTTTCATGTGGATTACTATCAAACGATCAAGACAACCTTGGCGGACCCGGATTTTCTCAAGTTTCTCAAGACAACTTTCATGCGAGGCTATGGGATTGACAATAATCTGTCCCCTACTGATAGAATATACGTCTGTCGTGAAGACACGAAGAACCGGCGATTCGTCAACGAGCAGGAAATTGCTGCAGTTTTTGAAGAATTTGGCTTCAAAAAAATCCTGGCCGGGAAGTTAAGCTTTGAAGAGCAGATAAGGACATTCAATAATGCACAATATATTGCAGGCATTCATGGAGCAGGGCTGACAAACATTCTCTTTTCATCGCCAGGCGCACGTGCCCTAGAAATATTTTCAGAAGATCACGTCAAAGACACTTACTTCCTGCTATCCAGAACATTGGGACAGGATTACAGTTATCTTTTTGGAGGAACACAACGCAGGCATTCGCACTTTCATTTACCTGCTAGCAGATTGGAAAATAAGTTACGGACAACATTATCATCGTTAACTTAACGAAATAATATAACAAGGAGTGTTATTAATATGGACATGCCAACTTTTGTAATCAATCTTGACCGTCGTCAAGACAGAATGGAACACATTCAATCACAACTCGATAAAATCGACCTTGATTTCATTCGCATCCCCGCAGTCGATGGCCACACACTGGATAAAAACATAGCCTCGGAACAGGCCCCTGATATTTCAGACTGCGAATACGCATGTTACTCAAGTCATCGCAAGTGTTGGGAAGCATTAGTCCAATCAGATTATCAACGATGCCTGATTCTTGAAGACGATGTTATTGTTTCCCAGAATCTCAAATCAATATTAAATAATGATGATTTTTTTATTGGCCACACTGGCATCGTACGCCTTGAAACCCACCGAAGGAAAGTTTGGGTAAAAAGGGAAGCTGACTACACACTTGACGGAATCAGTTTAAGGAAACTTTGTTCCGGATCCCTGGGAACCGGCGCGTATGTCATATCCAGAAAGCATGCAGAAAAGTTATTAGAAAGCATAACAAGACCCACCATGGCGATTGATCATATCCTGTTTAATCCAAAGTCCAGTTTTTTCGAGCATGGAAACACCTCGCAAATAGATCCCGCACCATGTGTCCAAGGCAAACGTGATGAAATCAACAGTAAAAATGAAGTCTTTTCAAGTGATATAGGGCTCAATCGTACCGGAATATCAAAACAGCGACTCTCTCGTTATGGGAGAATAAAAAGGGAAGTATCCCGCTCTACCCGCCTTCCCGGATCATTGGCAACCATGGCATATAGATACTTTGTACTGGGACAAAGGCGAACAATTATTGATTTTTCAGCTAGTATTTAAGGTGATTTCAAGGCTCTAAATAAACAAGCTTTTTTATAGATCCGGGTTTAGACGCTGTAAACCCGGGTCAACTTTTGCCCCTTTTACCGAGACTGTAAATTAGTTTGTGTATCTGCTTATCATTAACCCCTACGGGAGATAAGCACGATGAACGAAAAAGAAATCCGAGCACTTGCCAACAAGA